>MFXJ01000011.1:10428-14219 GCA_001787465.1 Candidatus Peregrinibacteria bacterium RIFOXYB2_FULL_32_7
AGATAAAGGCATAAACCGTGAAAAACTAGTTAATCAAATTGATTTAGCAATTACGCTTGGAGGCGATGGAACAATCCTTAGCGCCAGCCACTATTTGAAAAAAAATAAAACCTTGCTTTTTTTAGGAGTCCATTTCGGAACTTTCGGATTTTTAACTGAATTAAAAAATTTTTATCAATTAATTAATGTTTTAAACGAAATTTTTAAAGGCAATTATTTTATTGATGAAAGAATAATGTTAAATGTTTCTATTTATCGTGGCGCTAAAAAAATAAAAAGCTTTTTAGCACTTAATGATGCCGTTATTAATCAAGGCAATCTTGCTCGTGTGATAAATCTAAAAGTAGAAATTAATAGAAAAAAAGTAGCTGAATTCAGAGCGGATGGCTTAGTAATGGCTACACCAACCGGCTCAACCGCGCATTCACTTTCCGCCGGCGGTCCAATTGTACATCCACTACTTCCAACTTTGATTATGACACCGATTTGTCCAATATCATTATCAAATCGATCAATTTTGCTTCCTGATAATAAACCAATTACGATTCATATTCAGACGGAAAGAGACATTGATAATGACATTGCTCTAACAATTGATGGTCAAATCCATTTTCTCCTTAAATACGGCGATCATATTAAAATTTCTAAATCATCGCAAAAACTTTCCTTAATCAGAATGCAAAAAGAAGGATATTATAAAAATTTGAGGACAAAAATTGGGTGGGCAAAGTAAACTAAATCGCCGCCTGTGCCGCCGCTAATCTGGCAATCGGCACTCTATATGGCGAACAACTTACAAAATTTAAACCCATCTTTTGACAAAGATAAATCGAATTAGGCTCGCCTCCATGCTCACCACAAATCCCTATTTCTAAATTTTTATTTACTTTTCGGCCGTCTCTTACCGCCATTTCCATTAATTTACCAACTGCTTTAGCATCAAGCCTTTCTGTTGGATCAAACTCGAAAATATTATGATCTAAATAAAACGGCAAAAATTTACCAGTATCATCACGACTCATTCCATATACTGTTTGCGTTAAATCATTTGTGCCAAAAGCAAAAAAATCAGCGTATTTAGCTATTTCGTCCGCAATTAAACAAGCTCTAGGCAATTCAATCATTGTTCCAATTTGATATTCAAAATTTTTATAAGATTTTTTATCTTTTTTAATCATTTTTTTAGCCACTCTTTCTATTAATTCTCTCAAGATCTTCAATTCTTCAGCGTCAGAAATTAAAGGAAGTTCAATGTGCGCTATTGCTTTAATACCATCATTACTAGCAATTGCTCCAGCTTCAAATATTGCTTGTACTTGCATTTCATAAATTTCTGGATAGGTAATGCCAAGCCTGCATCCTCGATGTCCAAGCATTGGATTGATTTCATGAAGTTTATCAACTGTATTTTTCAATTCTTCAAAAGTAATGCCCATATCATCAGCTAAAGCTTTAATTTTTTTATCAAATTGAGGTAAAAACTCATGCAAAGGCGGATCAAGAAGCCTAATTGTTACAGGCAAACCATTCATAACTGAAAAAATTCCCACAAAGTCCGTCCTTTGCATTGGTAAAAGTTTTTCAAGAGATTTTTTTCGACCTTCGGTACTTTGAGCGAGTATCATTTGCCTAACATAAGGGATCCTATCTTCCTCAAAAAACATATGTTCCGTTCTGCATAAACCAATTCCTTCAGCTCCAAACTCTCTAGCAACTCTTGAATCATGTGGCGTATCTGCATTCGTATAAACTTTCATTGTCCTAATTTCATCAGCCCACTCCATAATGATCTTAAAATCATCTGTTAATTTTGGTTCAACCATAGGAGCGGCTCCTTTCATAACTTCTCCAGTACTTCCATCTATCGTTATCACTTCATGCTCAAAAACTTCAATCTTACCGATAATAACTTTTTTATGTTTTTTATCTACAACCATATCGCCTGCACCGGCGATACATGGCTTGCCCATGCCTCTAGCCACAACTGCCGCGTGAGATGTCATTCCGCCAGTTGATGTCAAAATGCCTTTTGCCGCATGCATACCATGAATATCTTCCGGACTAGTTTCTTTTCTAACTAAAATTACTTTTTCGTTTTTTTCAGCCATTTCCTCAGCATCATCAGCCGTAAACACAACTTTTCCATAAGCGGCTCCAGATGAGGCAGGCAAACCCTTTGTTAAAACTTCACGTTTATACTTTGGATCAATTGAGGGATGAAGAAGTTGATCAAGAGAATTAGCTGAAATTTTTAAAAGTGCCTCTTTTTTTGTAATTAGACCTTCCTTAACTAGATCAACAGCAATTTTAACTGCGGCCGGAGCAGTTCTTTTACCATTTCGTGTTTGCAACATAAATAATTTTCCTTTTTCAACGGTAAACTCCAAATCCTGCATATCTTTATAATGTTTTTCAAGTTTATCTTTAATATTAAATAATTCTTTATATGCTTGTAAATTTTCTTTTTTCAAACTTTCAATTGGTTTTGGCGTCCTGATTCCAGCAACAACATCCTCACCTTGAGCATTCATCAAATATTCACCAAAAAATTCTTTTTCACCGGTAGAAGGATTTCTAGTAAAAGCAACGCCAGTTCCTGAGTCATCACCCATATTTCCAAAAACCATTGACTGCACATTGACTGCTGTCCCAAGATGATGAGGAATCCCATTAATTTTTCGATAAGTAATGGCTCTTTCATTATTCCATGATTTAAAAACAGCAGTGATAGCTTTTTTTAATTGTTCTTTTGGATTTTCTGGAAATTCTTCTTTAGTAATTTTTTTCACAATATCTTTAAATTGAAGCACAAGTTCCTGCAGATCTTTTATTTTTAATTCAGTATCTAATTTCAAATTTTTATCTTCTTTCTTTTCTTCCAAAACTTCTTCAAAATAATCAAATGATATACCAAGAACAACATTCCCAAACATAGCAATAAATCTTCTATAAGCATCATAAGCAAATCTCTCATTTTTTGTCGCTTTAGCAAGTGCTGTTACAGTTTTATTATTAAGTCCAAGATTCAAAACTGTATCCATCATCCCCGGCATAGAAATTTTTGCGCCACTACGAACTGAAACAAGCAAAGGATTTTTGCTGTCTCCAAATTTTTTACCAGTTATTTCCTCTAACCTGCCTAAATATTCGTTTAAATCTTTATCAAAATTTTTCGGAAAAATATTCTTTTTCAAATAATCCAAACAGCATTCTGTAGAGATAGTAAATACTGGCGGAACTGGGAACCCAAGATTTGTCATTTCCGCTAAATTTGCGCCTTTACCACCAAGTAAATCCTTCATTTTTGCGTCCCCATCAGCTTTACCGCTACCAAAAAAATAAAAATATTTCATGTGCAAAAAGATAAAGTTTAAACTATTTTAAATATAACCAACTTTATCTTTTTTGAGCAAGGAAAATTTTTTCGTGATTCGTAATTCACAATTTACAATTCACAATTCTTTTAATACATCCCTCTAATTCTCATAGCATCAACAATTCTATTTATACTGGTGATATAAGCCGCTTGTCTGTGTGTGCAGTTATATTTATGAGCCGCCTGCGTTACAGAAAGCCATGCTTGCTTCATGATTGTTTTAAGTTTTTCATGAATTTCAGCTTTGCTCCAATAATAATTAGTAGCGTTTTGGACCATTTCGAAATAACTAACTGTTACGCCACCAGCATTAGCAAGAATATCAGGAATAATTTCTATGTTTTTTGATTGTAAAATTTTATCAGCTTCCGGAGTTATCGGTCCGTTAGCCATTTCAATTATAAATTTCGATTTT
>MFXJ01000012.1 GCA_001787465.1 Candidatus Peregrinibacteria bacterium RIFOXYB2_FULL_32_7
ATTTATTTTAAAAATTTTTTAAAATAAATAATAAAAAAATTCGCTCTACTAATTAATAATCCTTCAAAATATAAAAAAACTTTTGACTTCCGCTCTTCATTATTATAAAATACTTCGGCTTTGTATGCTTAAAGCATGAGGGTAAAGAAATTAGTTATGAGAAGACCTTCAAACATAAATAAAAGGTTTATTTTTTAAATTTCAAAAAACTCATGGCTAAAACAAGTGTTGCCTCTAAAAAAAATCTTAAAGAAACCTCATCATCTGAAGAAATATTTTCAAATATCAACGAGCGCGTAAGTTATTTAAAAGAAAAAAATATAGTTCCATTACCAAATTTAATTGAAGTTCAGTTAAATTCTTACAAATGGTTTTTAGACGAAGGAATCAAAGATTTACTTGATGAAGTCTCTCCAATCACGGATTTTTCTGGTAAAAAAATTGAACTTCATTTTTTAAGCCATAGCTTCGAACCGCCAAAATTTAATGCAAAAACCGCTTTAACAAAAAACACGACATTAGAAGGAGCTTTGAAAGCAAAAGTACAACTTATCAACAAAGAAACTGGTGAAATTAAAGAACAAGAAGTCTTTCTTGGTCCAGTTCCATACATGACAGAAAATGGAACTTTTATTATTAATGGAAATAAAAGAGTTGTTGTTAATCAAATAGTAAGATCACCTGGCGTTTTCTTTACAAGAAATCCCCTTTTCCCGAAACACTTTAATGCGAAAATTATTCCCTCAAGAGGATGTTGGATTGAAGTAGAATGTGATAAGAGAGGTATTATTTCAGCTAAAATTGATAGAAAAAGAAAAATTCCAATCACTTCACTTTTAAAAGTTTTTGGCTATGAAAAAGAAGAAGAAATTTTAGATTTATTTAAAGATGTAGTAAAAGATGCAGAAGAAAATTACATTCTCAAAACCCTACAAAAAGACTCTGCCAAAACAGTTAACGAAGCTTTGATATCAGTTCACAAAAGAGTTCGTCCTGGAGATTTAGCTAACCCTGAAAATGCTCGTGTACTTATCGAGTCAATGTTTTTTGATTCTAAAAAATATGACCTTGGTAAAGTTGCTCGTTATAAAATAAATAAAAGATTACATTTAGACACTCCAAACACAAAAAAATACCACACCTTTCAAGTAAAAGATTTTATAGAAGTACTATGCGAATTAATAAGATTGAATAATTCACAAGCTATGGGCGATGATATTGATCATCTTAATAATCGAAGAGTTAGATCTGTCGGCGAACTTATACAGCTTAAATTTAGAATTGGATTGGCTAGAACCATACGCATAATACAAGATAGAGCTACTTTGATTACCAACTTTTCTCAGGTAACCGCCAATCAACTGATTAACTGCCGACCGATTACTGCCGCGCTTAGGGAATTTTTCTCAAATTCACAATTATCTCAGTTTATGGACGAGACTAATCCACTCGCCGCACTTTCCCACAAAAGACGTTTATCAGCAATGGGCCCGGGCGGTCTTTCTAGAGAAAGAGCTTCGTTTGAAGTTAGAGATGTGCATCCAACTCATTATGGCAGGATTTGTCCGATCGAAACACCTGAAGGTCCAAATATCGGTCTTGTCAGCCACTTGGCTTGTTTTGCAAAAGTAAATGAATATGGCTTTATAGAAACGCCATATAGGAAAACCTGTAATTTTGTTAAAAATGATTTAAAAGAACTTATTGGCAGAGCAATTGATGAAACGATTGAACTTCCAAAAACTAAAAATCCACTAATTAAACAAGGTGAAATTATCACTGAAGCTCTCGCTAAAAAAATTACCCAATTAAAAGATAAAAAAACTATAAGTGTTAGAACGTATGTAACCAATGAATTCGAATATTACGATGCTGATGGCGAAATGAATTTAGTTATTGCTGAAGCGGGCATAGAACTAAATGAAAAAATGGAACTTATAGAGCATTTAATTCCAGCAAGACAAAATTTGGAACCTATTTCTCTTCCATATTCCAAAATAACACATATTGACGCTTCATCTATTCAAATTATTTCAATCGCTACAGCTTTAATCATTTTCATGGCTAATACAGACTCGACACGAGGAACTATGGGAACAAATATGGCAAGACAGGCTGTATCTCTTGTTCAGCCACATGCGCCAATAGTAGGCACTGGTATGGAAAGTGTAGTTGGAAAAAATTCTGAACAAACAATACATGCCAAAGAAAATGGTGTGGTGCTAGACATGGATGCGAATTCTATCACGGTACTTTATGATAATGGCGAAAAAATTACTTATGAACTTGAAATCTATGAACGATCTAACCAAGGAACATGTATACATCAAAGATTATCGCGCGGTTTAAAACCAGGCATAAAATTCAAAAAAGGCTCAATTCTTACAGATGGAGCTTCAACAGAAAAAGGTGAATTAGCCTTAGGTGCTAATCTTTTTGTAGCCTATATGTCATGGGAAGGATATAATTTTGAAGATGCAATTATCATATCTGATCGTTTAGTAAGAGATGGCATTTTGGATTCAATTCATATTGAAGACTATATTATAGATATTAGAGATACAAAACTTGGACCAGAAACAGTAACAAAAGACATTCCAAATGTCAGCGAAAACAAGCTAAGGGAATTAGGAGAAGATGGAGTCATAAGGATTGGCGCGACCGTACATCCAGGAGACATTTTGGTAGGAAAAATTACGCCTAAAGGCGAAACCGAATTATCAGCAGAAGAAAGACTTTTAAGAGCGATTTTTGGCGATAAAGCTAGAGACGTAAAAGATACTTCATTGCGACTTCCAGGCGGAACAATGGGAAAAGTAGTCAGAATACAAAGTTTTGATAGAAAAGAAGGAGATGATCTTGCTCCTGGCATTATAAGACAAATCAAAGTAAGCGTAGCCCAAAGAAGACAAATATCTAAAGGAGATAAATTGGCTGGTAGATATGGTAACAAAGGCGTAATTTCAGCAATTGTATCACAAGAAGATATGCCTTATTTACCTGATGGCAGTCCTGTAGATATTATCTTAAATCCTCTTGGCGTAACCAGTAGAATGAATATCGGTCAGACGCTAGAGACTCATTTGGGTTGGGCGGCAAAAAGATTAGGAGTCACTATTGCTACTCCTTCTATTAATGGGGTAATTACCGAAGAAATTAAAGAAATGCTTGAAAAAGCTGGTTTGGATGAAGATGGGAAAACTACCTTATATGATGGTCGAACAGGAGTAGCCTTTGATCATAGAATAACCGTGGGTTATAAAACAATACTCAAACTAAATCATCTTGTCGAAGATAAAATACATGCTAGATCTGTCGGTCCTTACTCACTTGTAACGCAACAACCGTTAGGAGGAAAAGCTCAATCTGGAGGTCAACGTTTTGGAGAAATGGAGGTGTGGGCTTTGGAAGCGTATGGTGCCGCACATATCTTACAGGAAATTTTAACTATTAAATCAGATGATGTTTCCGGTAGAACTAACGCTTATGAAGCGATTATCAAGGGAGAGGAGATCAAAGCTCCCGATGTGCCTGAAAGTTTCAATGTTTTGATAAAAGAATTACAAAGTTTAGGACTAAACGTCGAACTTTTAAATATAAACGATGAAGAGAAAAAACTGCTAAAAGAAAGTAATCTAGGAGAAGAAATCAGTATTTATGACGTTCAAGACAGTATTAAAGATGAAGAAGCTGAATATGATTTAGATAAAAACTCCGAAGAAGAAAAACTTGTTAAAACCGAAGAAAAAGAATCTATAGAAGAAGAGAAAGAAATTGAATTTGCGGGAGGAGGAGAAGAAAAAGAAGAATCTCTAAGCGACGTTGAAGATGTAGAAAAAGAGGATCTAAAAAATGATGTAAATGATATTATAGAAATAGAAGATCCTTCAGAAGAAGAATTAGCCGAAATTGACTCTGCTTTAAAAGAAATGTCTGAAGTTGATGATGACTCAAACGATCTACCTTAACTAAATAAAAAATTTTTGTCCAAAATTTAAAATTCAAAATTTACATATATGATCCAAAATTATTTTAATGCGGTTTCAATTTCTATTGCTTCTCCAGAACAAATACTTGCTTGGTCCCATGGAGAAGTAAAAAAACCTGAAACTATTAATTATAGGACTCAAAAAGCGGAAAGGGATGGTCTATTTTGTGAAAGGATTTTTGGTCCTACAAAAAATTATGAATGCTATTGCGGTAAATATAAACGTATCAGATACAAAGGTATAATATGTGAAAAATGCGGAGTGGAAGTGACTCATTCAAAAGTAAGAAGAGAAAGAATGGGCCATATCAAATTAGCAGTTCCAGTAACTCATATCTGGTTTTTACGATCTACTCCAAGCCGAGTCGGACTTCTGCTTAATTTACCGATAAGAACCATTGAACAAGTCGTATATTTCGCTTCATATATCGTAATAAGCGTGAATGAAGGCGCGAAACAAAAAGCTTTGAGCCAATTGGATGAAGAATTTAAAATGTATAAACAAAAAGCGCTCAAAGAATTAAAAGATAAAATTATAAAAATTAAGAATAATGCCACGGAAGATGTTGATAAAATAAAGACAGAAGTCGAAAAAGCCGAAAAAGAAACTGCTGTCTATCTTGAAGATTTGGAATCAAAGAAATTAACCGCCAAAGAAGAATTAAATATGTTAAAAGCAACAGCGGTTCTATCTGAATTTGATTTCAGGAATTTATCCATGAAATTCGGTCATGTTTTCAAGGCTGGTACTGGAGCTGAATCTATCAGGGAAATTATAAATTCAATTAATTTACATCAAAAATTAAATGAATTAAAAGAAGAACTGAAAAAAATTTCCAATCAAAAGAAAAAGAAAGTAATTAAACGAATAAAATTAATTGGAAGCTTATTAAAAGCCAATATTAAACCTGAATGGATGATTTTAACAGTTTTGCCAGTTATTCCGCCTGATCTCCGTCCAATGGTGCAACTTGATGGTGGACGATTCGCGGCTTCAGATTTAAATGATTTATATCGTCGTGTCATAAATAGAAACAACAGGTTAAAAAGATTGATTGCGATCGGCGCTCCAGAAGTTATTTGTCGAAATGAAAAACGTATGCTCCAAGAAGCAATAGATTGTTTATTATGCAATAGTAATAGAGGTGGTAAAACTGTATTTAATATTGGAAATAAAAGAAAACTAAGATCGCTGTCTGATATGCTAAAAGGCAAACAAGGGCGTTTCCGACAAAATTTGCTTGGCAAACGTGTCGATTATTCAGGACGTTCGGTTATCGTCGTTGGTCCGCAATTAAAACTGCATCAATGCGGTATCCCAAAGAAAATGGCCCTTGAATTATTTAAACCATTTGTAATTGGTTCTCTTATCAGAGATGGCTTTGCGCCAAATATGAAACAAGCAGAAAAAATAATTTCTGCGGAAAAATCAGAAGTTTGGGATGCTTTGCAAAATATTACACAGAAACATTACGTTCTCTTAAATCGTGCTCCAACGCTTCATAGACTCGGTATTCAAGCTTTTCAACCAATCCTAACTGAAGGAAGTGCTATCCAAATTCATCCTTTAGTTTGCGCCGCGTTTAACGCTGACTTTGATGGTGATCAAATGGCAGTGCATGTGCCTCTCTCAAGAGAAGCTCAAATTGAGGCCAGAGATATTATGCTCGCTTCAAAAAATCTTCTTAAACCATCTTCTGGAGTACCAACAACAACTCCTACTCAAGATATGGTACTTGGATGTTATTATCTTACAAAATTAAAAGAAAACGACAAAAAAGATTTTGTATTTGCTAATCTTAATGAAGCTATTACGGCCTATAGACATGGATATGTACATTTACAATCTCAGATAAGAGCGCGTGTTAATGGTGAAATCATTGAAACTTCTGTCGGTAGATTAATTTTTAACAGTTTCTTACCTGAAAAACTGCAATATCAAAATAAACCGATATTAAAAGAAAGTTTGAGAATACTTGTTTCAGAATGCTTTGAAAAACTTGGACAAGAAGAAACAGCAAAATTATGTGATAATTTAAAACATATTGGTTTCAAATTTGCTACCAAATCAGGATTGACATTCAGTATGTCAGATCTATTAGTTCCAAAAGAGAAACCTGGCATTATTCAAGAAGCGGAAAAAATAATTGATCAGATTAATGAACAATTTCAACTTGGATTAATGAATAATGATGAAAGATATCAACAAACGGTGCAGACTTGGTCAAGAATCAAATCAGCAATTTCTGACAAAATGGCCGAAGGATTCAAAAAAACTACTGAAAATGATATCCTTTTTCAAATTGAATCAGGTGCAAGAGGTAACTGGGGGCAAGTAACACAATTATGTGGAATGAAAGGATTGGTACTTAGTCCAAGCGGTAGAATTATTGAATTACCTATTAAAGAATCCCTAAAAGAAGGATTTAAGCCTTTATCAGTATTTATTGCGGCTCACGGAGGTAGAAAAGGAAAAGTTGATACTGCTTTAAAAACTGCTGAAGCTGGATATTTAACCAGACGTTTAGTTGATGCCGTGCAAGATGTCATTGTCAAAGCTAAAGATTGCGGATCAACATATCAACATACAATAACCAGAGGAATTAGCGAAAAAACTGGCGAGGCCTTTGAAAATAGAATTTTTGGCAGAGTTGTGTCAAAACCAATAGTTAATCCCAACACCGGAGAAATCATACTTGATATTGATCAAGAAATTGATATTAACGTAGTTAAACAAATTCAAGAATTAAAAATAAATGAAGTCGTAGTGCGTGCTATTTTTGCTTGCAATACCGAAAACGGAATCTGTCAAAAATGTTATGGTAAAAATTTAGGAACAAATGCTACCGTTGAACTTGGCGCCGCAGTCGGAATCTTAGCCGCGCAAAGCATTGGAGAACCGGGAACGCAATTAACTATGCGTACTTTTCACTCTGGTGGTGTGGCTGGATCAAAAGGTGAAGAAGACATTACACAAGGCTTAACAAGAGTAGAGGAACTTTTTGAAGCAAGATCACCAAAGAATCCAGCTGTTTTGAGTGAAGTCAGCGGAACTGTTATTGGGATCTTTCACAAAAAAAATCATACCGAAGTTCACGTTAAACCTGAAGTAGCGATAACTCATGCCTATCCATTAGAAACAAAAATGGAAATTAAAGTAAAAATAGGAGAACTTGTAAAAGAAAAACAAGTCCTAGCTAAATCCCCTTTCAAAAGAGTTTTAAGAACTATGATTGAGGGACGGGTAGCGGAAATTAATGATCATGAAATCAAAATAACTGAAAAAAATATTAATGATCAAATTTATACTATTCCAACTTCACGTACATTAATGGTCAAAAATAAAGACAATGTAACCGCAGGCACTGCATTATGCAGAGGCGCAATTGATTTAAGAGAATTATTAAGATTAAAAGGTCCTTATGAAGTACAAAAATATATCATAAAAGAAGTTCAAAATATATATGCTAATCAAGGACAAACTATTAATGATAAACATATTGAAATCGTAGTAACGCAAATGCTATCAAAATCAAGAGTAGTAGACTCCGGCGAAAGTAATTTCTTAATTGGTCAAGTGATAGAAAATAATACTTTAAAACATGCTAATAAAAAATTAGCGGAAGAGAAGAAAAAGAGTATGAAAGCTGAACAATTATTATTGGGACTAACTAGAATTTCTCTGCATACATCTAGTTGGCTCGCCGCCGCTTCATTCCAGGAAACTATTAGAGTACTTGTAGAAGCCGCTACCACAAAACGAGTTGATTTATTAAGCGGACTAAAAGAAAATGTAATTATTGGCCGACTTATCCCAGCAGGGAAAATTTTTCAAGATATGATGGCAAAAAAAGCCTTAATTTAAAAATTATAAATTGCATTTTGAAAAAATTTCACGTAAAATCCTCCTGCTTTAATAAAATTTAAAATTTAAAATTCATAAAGTGTCAACAATTAATCAGTTAATTCGAAATCCACGAAAGAAAAAAATACAACGTAAAGCCGCTCGCGCACTTAACTTTATTTATAACTCTTTAAAAGATAGAAAATTAGGGGTGTTTTGTCCTCAAAAAAGAGGTATTTGCATCCGTGTTTATACAACTACTCCAAAAAAACCTAATTCAGCTCTTCGTAAAGTTGCCCGCGTACGATTAACAAATGGAATGGAAGTTACTGCTTATATACCAGGTGAAGGTCATAACTTACAAGAACACTCTGTAGTTTTGATCCGCGGAGGCAGAGTTAAAGACTTGCCTGGCGTAAGATACCATATAATTCGCGGTGTACTCGACACTCAAGGTGTACAAAACAGGAAACAAGGTCGTTCGTTATATGGAGCTAAAAGACCTAAATCTTAAAATTTATTATAGTTTATAGTTTTAAAAAATATGTCAAAAAAAGATCTTCAACTAAAACAATTCAATTATACTTTCGGTGAAACGGAAGAAAAATTTATTAATTATATCATGCAAAGAGGTAAAAAATCTGTAGCAAGAAAAATTTTTACTGACTCGTTAGATATAATAAAAGATAAAAAAAAGAATTTAAATCCATTAGATTTATTTCATACCGCGATTGAAAACGCAAAACCTGCAATGGAAGTCCGTCCAAAGAGAGTAGGAGGATCAATTTATCAAGTGCCAAGAGAAGTCCCGCCAAAAAGACAAATCATGCTTGCGTTTAGATGGATATTAGAAGCCGCGAAAAATCGAGGTCATAGTGCTATGAACCAAAAATTAGCTGAAGAACTTATTCAGGCGGCTGATAAAACTGGTCCAGCTATCAAGAAAAAAGAAGATACGCATAGAATGGCACAAGCAAATAAAGCCTTTGCTCATTTTGCAAAATATTAATTTCTTGTATTTCGAAAATTAACTAGTTAATATGGATGAAATTTTTGGCGTACAACAAATCAGACTGAGGTGGATTTCATAATTAAAGATGAAAATTTATTTAAAGCTGTGGAAGTAAAATGGAATGGTGGAGCAAAACCAAAAAGTCTTGAAACTTTGAAAAAATATTATCCAGATATTCAAACTAGGGTTGTTAGGAGGGAGGAGGTGTTGGATAAAACTTAAAATTTTCTAGACAAAATATATACTTACGAGTATTATACTCATAAGTATACTTAACGTTAAAAATATGAAATTTGTTGCTAGGGATAATGAAATTAAGGTTTTAAATAAAAAATTACGAGAAAATAACTCGAATTTTTTTGTAATTTATGGCAAAAGAAGAGTTGGAAAAACTGAACTTGTTAAACAATTTATTAAAGATAAAAATGCTATTTATTATTTAGCAGATAAAAGATCAAGTTTTGAACAATTGCGTGATTTATCAAAAGTTTTTTCTGAAACATTTAATGATAAATTGCTTTTAAAGCGTGGATTTACTGAATGGCTTGATGTTTTTGAATATTTAAAAGAAAAAAAACTTAAAAATTTTATTTTTGTAATCGATGAATATCCTTATCTTGTTGAAATAGATAAATCAATGAGTTCGGTTTTTCAAAAAGCTTGGGATGAATATTTAAAAGACACGGGAATATTTTTGATAATTTTGGGGTCAAGCATGTCTATCATGGAGTCAGAAACTTTAAACTATAAATCACCACTTTATGGAAGAAGGACTGGACAAATTTTATTAAAAAATATGAGTTTTATGGAAAGTTGGAAATTTTTTCCAAAGATGAAGTTTGAAAGTTTTTTAAAAATATACACTGTCACAGGAGGCATGCCTGCTTATATTATGCAATTTGATGATAAGCTTACTTTTGAACAGAATTTAAAAGAAAAAATTTTTAATAAAAGTTCTTTTTTACATAATGAAATTGAATTTATTTTAAAAGAAGAGTTTAGAGAGCCCAAAAATTACCTTTCAATTTTAAGAGCAATTGCTTTTAGTAAAACAAAATTTAGCGAAATTGTAAGCGAAACTAATTTAGAAAAGAATATTTTATCTAAATATTTATCTGTACTTGAAAAGCTTCAAATTATAGAAAAAGAAACTCCTATACTTGAAATAAATCCTCTTAAATCAAAACGTGGAATTTATAAAATTTCTGATAATTTCTTTAAATTTTGGTTTAAATATATTTTGCCAAATAGAAGTGAGTTAGAACTTGATAATTATCAAAATGTTATAAAAAAAATTAATCAAGATTTTAATCTTTTGGAGTCGCAAGTTTATGAAAGAGTTTGCCATGAAATAATATTAAATTTTCAAAAAAAATTATTTGAATTTGAAAAAATAGGAAGGTATTGGGATAGCAAAATAGAAATTGATTTAATTGCGTTTAATTCTTCATCTAAACAGGTTTTATTTGGTGAGGCGAAATGGTCAAATCAAAAAGTGGATTCGAGTGTGTTCTTTAATTTAAAAGAAAAAGCTAAATCCATAAAATGGAATAATGATAAAAGAAAAGAATATTTTGCACTATTTAGCAAAACTGGCTTTGATAAAAAACTAATCGAACTATCAAAAAAAGAGAATTTGACTTTGGTATGCGGTAGCAAAATTGGGCTGACTTTGGGTTAGTTATTTGAGAAAATTGGGTTGACTTTAGGCTTAAATTTTTAATTTCTAATATTGATAAGTATTTGGAGTGGTTTGTTAACGATAAAAATTTTTAATAAAAGTGAAAGTCACAATTACAGTATTGGCATATAAAGTGTAAGCCTAACTGTCAAGATTTATAAAAATTAATCGAATTATCAAAAAAAGAAGATTTGATTTATTATGAATAATTCTTTAATTTAATCCAATCGTCAATACCAGGCAGTATAGTAACTTCTTTTTCTGTAGAGCGCTTAGAATCTAAATATCCATAAAAAGAAATTGAATCATTTTCTGCATCAATTATAAGAATTACACCTTCCATATAGCCTCCATCTTTTAGTTTGATTTTCACTCTTTCACCGTTAATAAAAGAACTCTTATCAGAATTTTGTGTAATAAGTTCTTCATGTGAAGTGTTGTCAATTAAAATTTCAAAAGCTTCTTTAGCTTTTTGTTTCATTTCCGAAACTGATACTTCTGTAATATGTGTCCACTCAATTACTTCTCTAAATTCTTTTTCAAATAATATAAAATCCTGCATCTTATCTAAAATAGATTGAGCATGTTCAGCTAAGATGATACCATTTTCTATAAGGATTCTTAAATTAAATTTAATATAGTTGTAATCAATTGATTTTGATTCTCCCGATAACCAACTTTTAATTGCTTCTCTAAAAAATTTACTAGCGATTCCAGTAGAGAATCTATTAGAATAAGGTAAAATATCTTCATAAGATAAGCCAAAATCATCTTTTAAATATGACATTTCTGTCATAAAATTACAAAAATATTCTTTACCAGATATAACATTATAAAATAAATCATCTGCTTTTGTTTTTATTTGAGGTAAAATATCTCTAGAAATAATCATTTTCCATTTTTCACTCCAAATTGTATGCCAATGATGTATAGGTGTAGATGCAAGTTGATTTAAAATAGATATCCTAGATTCATTAGTAGAAGTTTCAATTAATTCGTAAGCTAATTTAACATGTGCTACGATATATAATCGATATAATTCTGATTCCTTTTCATACATTTTATCAACATTTTTTAATGAGAAATTACTACTTTCAGAATCTTTTATTTTTTCTTTATATTCTTTTCTATATCCTTGCGTGTAATCATATAAAACTTTTGCGCCTCTTTCAGAAAGTATTTCTATTATTTGATCTGGATTCCAACCCTCTTTTAAATATGCTATTATTTCATCTTGCATTCGTGTTCTCATTTGATAGCTAATTTTTATTAAATCTTTATAAAAAACATGTATTAATTTAAAATCAGTTGTTTTAAACATCTTATTAGCTAATTCAATTCTTTTTTCTAATTGATCTTTTATGCCTAATGATTTATTTACTTGATGTCTATCTTCATGTGTTAAAATAGCTTTAAAGTTATTTAAATCAGATGTCGAATTATTACCTATCATAACCGAACCATTTAATTCAGGATATTTATTTTCTAATAACGAACCAAAGGCAGCTCCTCCAGAGCGTTCTGCCTGAACTGCTTTATTTAATTCATTAAAATCAGTAATATCTTTTAACGAATGATGACGAGCACGTACATAATCTTTCATATCCAAAAAATCAAAATAAATTGTAAAAGCTCCTCTAAACAATCTAACTTCCCCATCAGGCTTGAATCCAAATAATTTTTCGACTAGATCTTTTGGACTAATATTTGATGTATGTTCAAGAATTGCTCTTCGTTTTTCCATTAATTCATAAATACCTTGTTTTATTTTTCGTTTGATAGATTTAGGTAATTGATCTTGAACTTCTTTTGGAAAGCAATTTGATATTATTTCATCATAACTACTATCAGGATGTTTACGAAAGAATGAATCTATATCTTCTAAAACTTTTCCTGCAATTTGTGCTCTTTCACGAATTTTTTCATATAATTTTTGTTTTATAAGCTTGTTTTTTTCAGATCTTTTCTTGCACCTTCTAACTTCAGGTAATTTTCTAATTTCATAAATTTCATCATATAAATCAATTCTACCATATCCTTCAGTTTTTATATCTGCTTGTATTCTTACATCATCAATTGGAGAACTTTTTTTTGCAGGAGAACTTTCTTTTATTTCTTCATATCCTAATGTAGTTAAAAAATCAGCTAATTCTTTTTTGTTAATTGTTGCTTTAGCTTGAGAATCAGATATTGTTGTTTGTTGTTCAGTTTGTCGTAGTTTTGATTCTTGCGAAGTCTCTAGCGAGTCTCTTAATTCTTCATAAAAATCTTCTGATTTAGACCATAAATATAATCGAACTCTTGGTTTACTTGGATCAGATAACGATACATCAGTTATCTTTCCATCTTCATAAATTTCAACAGAAAAATTCGATTTTGATTTCAAAAAATCTGTTGGAAGCATACCAATCCCATCATAACTACCATTATCGTAAACCTCATCTAAAAGAATATGGATATCAACTTGCGTTGGTTGATTTTGCTCAATAGATTTAGTTATTGATTCTAGGCTGGACGATAAACATCCTCTCAAATTCCCTCCTGTTAAAATAACATTTGCGCTTTCCCCATCTTTAATAACTTCTCCCAAAATATCTTCTCCGATTTCACCACTACGATCTGTTATCTCCTGATATTTTCCCGATTTTTCATGTTGAGAGCCATTATTTGCAACTGAAACCCCCTCTTGATAGCTTATTCTTAATAATTGACGATTTATATTTGTTGGTAAATTATCATTTACTTTCTCAAGAACGCCTACAGATTCACCTTCCGCATGAGTTTCTATTACTAACACAGGACATTCAATAGTAAGAAGTTTTTCTATACTATTTCTTTCTTCAAATATAGATAATCTAGCTTGTTTATTTCTTTCTGAAATTAATCGGTTTTCTCGATCTTGCCTTGTTGTATGTTTAATCTTATCTAAAGATGCTTTCCCTCCGTGGATATTCCTTATGAAATAATTTTCATCGTAACTACTAAGCTTGCCACTTAAAATATCGTCAATTATTTTTTGTTTTATTATTGGAGGAAATGGCCGTTGTCTTGTTCTTTTAACCCTCCCAGAAACATATTTTATATCAAAATCATGGTTTAACTTAAAATCTTCCAGAACAGATAGAACTCGTACTATATTTTCCTTAGAATACTTAACCTTATCTGTTTTATGTAAATTTGATAATAAATTTAAGGTATTTAAATCTACATTTTTCAAATATTTTTCTCTTTCAAACGCTTTATTCCCATCATAAGACTCATTAGATCTATCTATTCTATCTTCAATAATATCTCGCTGTTTAGAAACATTTTCTCCTTGTCTTCTAGCTCTCGCCTCTATTCTGTCTTTTACTTGATCTCTAATAGCAAATAGTTTTCTGTTTGCAGGTTCAAACTTAACTGTTAAATTTAAATAATCTTTAATTGTCTCAGTAACTTTTTTCATTTTTTGTTTAATTTCCTCTCTTCTCTTCGCATCCGCTTTCATGAATCCAATACCTAAATTCTTTGCA
>MFXJ01000013.1:0-13933 GCA_001787465.1 Candidatus Peregrinibacteria bacterium RIFOXYB2_FULL_32_7
CATTATATAGGGTGAATATTCACCAGTCAATACTCACCTTATTTAGAATTATTTTATGCTCCTACCCACAGTCATTCCTGTTGCCCATGCCGCTTGCAGATTAAATCCGCCGGTAAATCCATCAATATCCAAAATTTCTCCGGCAAAATATAAATCAGAACAAATCTTAGATTGCATTGTTTGTTTATCAATTTCTCGCAAATTAACACCTCCAGCAGTAACCATTTGGCTTTCTAAATTCCGACCAATTAACGTTAACTTAAAATTTTTAATATTCTCTACAATTTGATTTAATTCTTTTTTAGAAATTTCATTAAATTTTTTCTCCAAATTAATTTTTAAATTATCGCCTAAAATCATCGCTAAATTTTTCGGTAAAAGTGCACTTAAAATATTCACGAATTTCTTTTTATCATCAGAAATACTTTTCTGTTTAAAAAACTCCAAAAGCGCCTCAAAAGATATTTCTGGACGTAAATCTATCAATAAAATTAAAGGATTTTTTAAGCAAAATTCCTCATAAGCAACCAAAGCCGAAATAGCAAAAATAGCTGGTCCGCTAAGGCCTTGATGAGTAAATAAAATCGAACCTGAAAAAGTAAAATCGCGTTTTGCTTTAATGGTCAAACTAACTGTTTCGAAAGCTATGCCAGCTAAATTTTTTATAAATTTTTCTTTAACAATAAAAGATGTTAAACTTGGACGAAGTTGTTTTATGCTATGTCCGAAAGATTTCGCAATATCATAGCCATTAATATTAGAATTCAAACTTTCACCGCCACAAGTTAAAACAATTTTATCGGCAATAATTTTCTCATTATCATCTAAACAAATTTCAAATTTTTCTCTTTTCTTAATAACTTGCAAAACTTTTGTTTCTAAAAGAATTTTAACATTTGGAGAATACAAAATTTTCTGAAAAACATTAATCACATCCTGAGCTTTTTCAGATTTTGGAAAAACCCTTAAATCTTTTTCAATTTTCAAAGGAAGTCCATGATTTTCAAAAAATTCACAAATTTTCTTTGGTGGGAATTCATGCATTGCATATGATAAAAATCTTGAACCGCGTGGATATTTTTTCAAAATTTCATCGATATCAGTTAAGCCAGTAGTTAGATTACATCTACCTCCACCAGTAAGCAGAATTTTTTTACCAACCTGATCGTTTTTTTCAATCAAAAAAATCTCTGTTTTTGGATTATGTTCGCAAATCACAGACGCAGTCATTAATCCAGCCGCTCCAGCTCCAATAATTACAATGCGCATAAATTTTATTGTAAATTTTTTACTTTTTCAAAGTCAGCCAAGAAAATTTCAATTCCTTTATCGGTTAAAGGATGTTTAACCAACTGATCAAAAACTTTGGCCGGCATGGTCGCTATGTCCGCTCCGATTTTCATAGCCTGCACTACATGCAAAGGATGCCTAATGCTAGCCGCCAAAATTTTTGTTTTATAAGCATAATTATCAAAAGCAATTCGAATATCTTCAATCAATTGCATACCGTCTTGCGAAACATCATCAAGCCGACCAACAAAAGGACTAACCAAAGTCGCTCCCGCTTTTGCGGCCATAACGGCTTGAGGTAACGAAAAAACCAAAGTAACATTTATATTTATCCCTTCTTTTGTCAAAATTTTGCAAGCACGAAGTCCATCCGGAGTCATCGGCAATTTCACATAAACATTTTTATGCCAAGAAGCATTCCTTCTTCCTTCTTCAACCATATCTTTAAAATCAACAGCCATCACTTCGGCGCTGATCGGTCCATCAACCACTTCGGCAATTTCTTTAATCCGCTTTTCCAAAGAAACGCCTTCTTTAGCTATCAAAGATGGATTAGTAGTAATACCATCAACAACCCCCCAACTAGCATATTTCTTAATTTCCTCAATATTGGCAGTATCCAAAAAAAATTGCATGTAAAAAAATTAATTAATAATTGCAAAAATATTGTAACGCAAGATTCTCTTCAAAACAAATTTGACAAATTTTCGATTCATATTAAAATAAAATCTATTTTTAGATTTAATAAATTTTTAACAAATGCTTGAATGCACTAATACAAAAACGCCTTTATTAGAGGCACCTCTAACAACAGAAACTCCTAACCTAAAAGCTACACTTAACGAAAATGCAATAGATGAATTCCCTGATTTAAAGTATAAACAAGGATTTGAATTTGGCAGGAGAAGAAATGAAACAGATTGGTTTATTGGATACGGAGCTTTAGATCACGATGATGCTGTAGAAATTGCAACTGCCTGCCATGAATTACAAATAAAAAATCCAACATTAGTAACTGCCAAACCTATCGAATACCTAACGGAATTAGCCGAAAAAGGCATGCTTTATTATGTTCAAAAAACAGAAGAAATTAAAGATCAAGAAACTGGCGATTTTAAAAGATTTGATAAAACTAAACATAAAATTGTCGGATGTGGTTATTTTACCCCATTAGGCGAAATAGAATTTGAAGGAAGAAAAGAAAAAGTAATCAAATATGGTGGCGCATGTTCAGAAGGTGGAGAACAATTAATACGCGAAAAAGAAAAAAGCGATAGAAGAATAAAACCTCAAGGCCACGAACTAGAAAAAAGAACTGGAGACGTTGATAGACGAACAGATCAATCAAGTGGACTTTTTTATGCAATGATGCATATGGCTGGGATTAGAGCTTTAAAAGAAAATGGCGTGCTTCAGCGTTGTTCATTGATTACTCATACAAGCGAACTTCATGGATCAATTTTAGCGCAATATGGATTTATAGATGAAACAAATCTCGAAGATATCGCTACAAATAGTTTTATAAGAAAATTATCAAAGCTTGAAGAAAAATATAAAGAAATAATGTTAGCATTTGCGCAATATTTAGGTGAAATGGATATGATTCCAGCAACTTTATCATATACAGAATTAGAATCAAAATTTATAAATTTTTTAACAACTAAAAAATCTAAACAAGAAAATGAGATAAATGAATCTTTAAAATTAATTAAAAAATTCTGTTCTGATTTTATAGCTGGATGTAAATATTTATATAAAGGCGAGCCCGCCAGCTCGAATCTTGAAGATCCAACTCACAAAGATAGAGAAAAATTTTTATTGGTACACTATTCTGTTAGATTAGCAATAGATGGGATTGTCGATCATTGCGTAGACAAGCAAGTTGAAACAATAAAAGTATAAAGCTCCGCCATACCGCTTTTTAAATTTATCTCAGTGGGTTCCACCCTGATAACCAGGTGGGTTTCCGCACTTCCGAACCACAGTTCGGAAAAATATTGGAATCCCTTAAATGAAAGTTTGTAGAAGAATTTTGCTGAGGATTTAATGGCCAATATGGCAGAGCAAAGAAATTCTTATTCATATTCTATCATCAAAATTAATTTTTAAAAAACATTTTCTTTATTTATTCCTAAAAATTCTTTATTTTAAAGGTAAAGTTTTTCTTATTCATTCCATGGTCAAAAAATCCACTTTCAAAAATGGCCTCACTCTTGTTACCAAAAATCTTCCTGGCCTTAAGTCTCTAACTGCTATTATTCTTGTTGGTGCTGGATCTCGATATGAAACAAAAAATTCCAATGGGATTTCTCATTTTCTTGAACATATGTTTTTTAAAGGCGCAAAAAAATATAAAAATGCTAAAGAGGTCGCAACCGCAATTGATTGTGTTGGCGGAGAATTCAATGCTTTTACCGGCAAAGAATATGCTGGATATTTTGTAAAAATCGGATCTGAAAATCTTGAGACTGCGCTTGATGTGCTTTCTGATATGCTCACGGCTTCAAATTTTAATCAATCGGACATTGATCGAGAACGCCAAGTCATTGAAGAGGAATACAAAATGTATCAAGATACACCTTCATATCAAGTCGGCTGGGATTTCGAAAGACTAATTTATGGAGATCAAGCTATGGGATATGATCAGCTTGGCACACCTGAATTTTTGGGAAAAGTAAGTCAAGATGATTTAATTGCTTATCGCCAAAAACTTTATACTCCAGATAATACAGTGATTGCAATTGCCGGTAATGTTGATCACGAAAAAGCCGCAAATTTATGTGAAAAATTATTTAAATTTCGAAATCTTAAAAAAGCCTTTAAAGCCGCAGATTTAAAAGAGAACTTAAATAAAACTAAAGTTATTTTAAGAAAAAAATACACTAAACAAGGACAAATAGTAATTGGATTCCCAGCCTATAGCGAAAGTGATAACAGAACCTGGGCTTTAAAAGTTTTATCTATAATCCTCGGCGGGAACATGAGCTCCAGAATGTTTCTTTCTGTCAGAGAACAAAAAGGATTGGCTTACAGCATCACTACCAATACCGATGATTATACTGATTCAGGCATAATTTCGACCAGAGCCGGAGTTGATATTGATAGAATTGAAGACGCAATTAGAGCAATGATTGAAGAATATAAAAAGCTAAAAAATGATAAATTAAGCCAAACCGAACTTAACAAAGCTAAAGCTTGTTTAAAAGGAAAAATTTTACTTAAACTCGAAGACACGGAAGAATTCGCTCATTTACTATCCAAATTTGAACTTTTATATAAAAATTACAAAACTCCAGAAGAAATTCTTAAATTGATTGATCAAGTAGATTTAAAAACCATGAACGCTATTATTGATGAACTTTTTATTGAGGAAAAAATGAAAATGGCGATCATCGGACCGTTTGAAGAAAAAGAGAAAGAAGGATTTGAAAAATTACTAAAATTCTGAAATTTTTATTACACAAATAAATTTAAATGTATGAATAAAAAATCAAAAAAATGTAAAATCATTCAAAAGGATAATTTAAGGAATAAACAATTTCAAAAAGATATTAATGTTATAAGTAAAAACCAAAAATCCCATAAAACAAAATATGATTTTGCCGTCGGCGGTCAAGCAGTAATGGAAGGCGTAATGATGCGCTCTGCACACTTTGTTACTATTGCCGTGCGTGATCCAAATGGAAAGATAATTATTCGCGATGATCAATTCACACCTTTTGCCAAAAAACTTAAAATGTCAAAAGTACCGATTGTTAGAGGAATTATTGCTCTTTTTGAATCACTGTATATCGGCGCAAAATCTTTGAATTTTTCTAGCAAAGTCGCTATGAAAGAAAAAATTTCCGAAAAAGGATTTTTATCGAGAAAGCCATTCTTTGCCAAAATCTCGGCTGACGAGCAAAAAAACAAAAAAACAAAAAAACAAAAAATTGAAAAGTATTTTTATGATTTTGGAATGGGGCTAATGATTATCTTAAGTTATATTTTAGCAATAGGACTCGGGCTTTTTCTATTCAAATATATCCCGCTACTAATTGCGGATCTTAGTCAAAAATATTTTACCATCATTGCCGATAATTATATTCTATTTAATACTATTGACGGACTAGTCAAAATTTTCATTTTTCTTGGCTATATTTTGGCAATTTCTTTATTTCCAGATATCAAAAGAGTTTTTGAATTTCATGGCGCGGAACATAAATCAATCATGACCTATGAACATAACCTACCCTTAACTCCAGAAAATGCTACAAAGCAAACCCGCTTTCATCCGCGTTGTGGAACCAGCTTTATCTTTTTTGTTTTATTTTTAAGCATTTTTATCTACACCTTAATTCCACAAGCAGATGATTTCTGGATCAAACTATGGCAAAGAATCGCTATTCTTCCTTTAATTGCCGGCGTTTCATATGAAATTTTGAAACTAAGCGCCAAATATCAACATCATTTCCTGATTAAATTATTTATCAAACCAGGTTTATTTTTTCAAAAATTCACCACTAAAGAGCCAGACAAAAAAGAACTTGAAGTCGGACTAGCGGCCTTAAAACGAGCTTTGGAATTAGAAAAAGATTTCAAAACTTTATAAAGTTTTAATTTTCTTGCAAAGTTTATAAAGTTTTGAAAAGAAAATTTTTGACATATTAAAAAATTTCATTTAAGATCAAATCTTTAATTATCTTAAAAAATTATTTATATGTCATTCAAAATTCCAGAAGGCGTTGATCCAAATGCTGTAAAAGATGAAATGAAATTAAGAGAAGAAGTAATTGCTAATTTATCAAGAATACAATCCCAACTTCAAAAGTCTAGACAAAGAATAAAAGCATTAGCAAAAGGTCCAAAAAGTTTAAGAACAGCGGTACGTCGTTTAAAAGCTAAGAAAGAATATTTAGAAAATGAAATAAAAGGTGCTCCACGCAAGACAAATAATGGACGAGCATCTGCCACTGATCAACGCCAGAATGGATTTCACGGATCTCAAAAACAATTTAACCAAGGTCACGTAAAAGATTTTTTTGATAAACAAAGAAATACAAATAAAGCAGAAGTACCGAATCTACCAACAAGTGAAGCGCCTGACGAATCAACAAGAATAACTTATTTAGAAAGAGGAGCGGATTTTGATTCGTGGATAAAGTGTCTTAAAGGCTTAAAACCCGGAGATCAGCTAGAAATAACAGCCGAAGATGGTGAAACAATAACTGGTCAATTTAATTCTTTTAGAAGTTACAAGGACGATAGAGTTGCCAAAATAAATTTAATGGACACAAGGATGGGCTACATAACCGATAAAATTAGCCTCAGAGTCATTGATGGGAAAAGCGATTACAAAAAACCAGATACTGAATCAGACGAAATAACCTCTTTAACTGAAGAACAATGTGGGGATCTTAATTTATGGAGACAATGTCTTAATCAATTAGATGCAAGATTAGAAAGAGGAGAAAAAGTTTGGGTAGAAATTAAAATTAATGGGATTAGAACTAAAAGTAAACTTACTAGCGTTGCAGATTACACTTCTTATTTTATGTTATTTTTAACTGACGCAGAAGGCAGAAATCGTAACATTGATAGTGCTCATATAACTTCTTTCCGAGTCCTTAAAGACAAAGATGATGAAGGTGGAGCTGAAATTGATGATGGATGGGAAATATTAGAAAAAGGACATATAACTAATGAAACCTGGCTGAAGAAACTTACACCCTTAAAAGGAAAATTAATTAAAATAAAAGGAAAAGATCAAAATGCCTTTGTATTATTTAGATTAAATGACTTTTTCGATAGAGAAAACTATATAGAAATAAATGCAACAGCACCTAACGACCCAAGAAATCAAATAGAAGTATTCTACAGTGACGAAATCTCTGCAAAAATACCAAAACAAGCACCAGAAACTCGCAAGCAATCTACTCCACCAAAAGGACCTGCTTATTGGTTTAGCACAATCAATTAGTAATTTGATTTAAAAATTGAATTAACAGATAAGGGTCTTTTCCTAAATTTTGCTAAGGCTCCAAGTAAAAACAACTTTCATATCTAAGACAGATTAAGCATTTATTTTTGATTTTTAAAATTTAAACCACAGGTAAAAATTTGCCTTACCTATAGTACACAAAATCAACAATCATTTTACAAATTAAAATTATTTATAATTGCATTTCTTATTCCTAAATTATAACTAAAATTTTTAAAGTTTCTCCAATGTTTTCAACTAATAAACATTACGCGTAATTTAGTGAGATAATGCAAATTTTATTTTTATTTCACCTCCACCTCATTGCTCATTTTAAATATTTCCTGTCCATCACTTGAGATAATAGCGCTGTAGATTTTATCTCCTTCTGTAATGTCAGCGGTATTTTCTAGGGCCGAAGCGCATGGACAACTAACGCATGGAGGAAGAAGGCTATATACTCCTTCATCAAGCGTATTCATTAACTCATCGCTTTTTGTAAATCCTTCAGAGAGAATTTGATTATCATCGCTTGGATCAAGAGGATTTGTACCGCGCAAAATTTCCTGATAATCATTTACTCCTCCATCATCTGTATCTTCATCATACTCATCAGTTCCATAAGTTTTTTCCTCCGGATTAGAAAGACCTTCATTATCATAATCATCATCATAAGCGTCTAAAGGATCAGTTTTTAAATCTATCACTTCATCATAATCGTTTACGCCCCCATCATCGGTATCTGGATCATATGGATCTGTGCCATACTTATTTTCTTCTTCGTTTATTAAGCCATCTTTATCAGGATCATTATCTTCTTTTAAAGGATCAGTATAGTTTTGCGCTTCAACGCCATCAAGAAGTCCATCTCCGTCAGTGTCAGGATTATTTGGATCTGTACCGATTTTCTCTTCTTCCTTTTCAGACAAACCATCACCATCATCATCAATTTCATAACAATTATAAATATTTAAAACTCTATCCGCTATTTCCAAAAATTTACCCCTAGTTAATTTCTGCTCTGGATTTTCTGCTTCCTCCTTAGTCAAAATAAATGTTTTTTCAACTTCATTTTCTAAATTCAAATAAGAAGATATATCTTGAGCGATTTTTAACCAAAAATCATACCAAGGCTCAGTTCCTTCTATATTTTGCAAGCTGATCATCGTAGTTCCAAAAACCGTTTCAAATTTATCCAAAACTTCAAGAATAATCTTAGCTTGTTCTGCAATCGTAATGCTTTCATTAGGTTTAAATTCTGTTAAGCCAGTCTGTTCATCAAAAGTTTCTAAATAACCAGTGATAAACTCACGCAAATAAGATTCTTTTGTGTGCGCGTAAATCCAATCTTCAGCATTTCCCAAACTTATATCGCTAAACACTTGAGGATCTTCATAAGCTTCTTTTCTTGGTTCAATACATAACATCCCATTCATAATTTTTGTAAACTCAGCTCTTTTAATTTCTTCTTCAAGGTGTAAATTAAATTCTCCATTTTCTTCTTGACCGATTAAAACATCATAATCATACAAAGTCTTGATTGTATCATAGATTTCATTTGTCGGATCAATATCATCATACGGAGAAATTTCTTTGATTAGCGGATCTGGATCGACATCATCAGTAAAACCATCGGAATCAGTATCTTTGCTGTTCAAATTAGTGCCATTTTCATATTCTTCAAGGTTACTAATGGAATCAGCATCATCATCTGAATTCGCATCTTTCGAGTCTAATGGATTTAGCTGGTAAATAAGTTCTATATCATCAGGAATACCGTCAGCATCAGTATCTTGATCGCTTAGTTGAATGCTAGCGACATTATCTAAATCAAGCTCACTGTCCGGAAGCGAAGAAAGAATTTCTTCTCCGTGAATAGCAATATAAATTTCCGCCACCACTTCATCTGAATCCAAAGAAACAAGTTCAATAATTAAAGGATCATCTTCTTTTTCAACTGCTTTCAGCCTTAAATCCAAATTCTCTGTCAGAAGATAAATATTACCATTTGCCGCTACCAAAGCCACGCGATTATTTTCTTCATTCATGATCTGAAGTCCACCTGGATAAATCGGATCATCACCAGGCAAAATAGAACCAATAATTTTTTCTGATAAAATTTTTACCTGCACACCATGAAGCAAATACACAATCGTACTATCAAAAACAAACGCCGAATCCTTAATCACTACATCTGTATTTACGTCAGGAACCAAAACTGAAGCAAAGATAATATTATTTTTATTATCCAAAATCGCCAGCAAAGTAGGCGAATTCGCGCTGGCAGGCAAAACATCAGCACGATACAGATCTTCCATCCCTTCTTGAATAATTAATCTAGGCACACTCGGATCGTAAATCGCAATAATTTCCCCATTCCCATCTTTAATTACAAATTCATCAGTCATATTCAAATCACTAATTTGGAATTGCCCATTTGCATCTGAATAATATCGACCATTCTCATCAACCGAATCAGTTTCAATTGTCTCAAGGACATTATTTCTATTTCGAAATAAGACAAACGGAATTTCTGCTTCCGCTGGATCCAAAGCTCCTTCAATAATTTCACTTGTACCGCTCGATTCATTTAGAATCATATCTGGAACAAAAAGACTAACGGCAATTTCCTGAAAATCTTTATTGCCGTTCCTGTCAAAAACAGTTAATCCGATATGTTTAGTTTTTAATTCTTCATACGGACCGATTTCGATTTGCGATTTATCTTGACCTTTAATGTCAAAATCATTGGTAAAATCGCCATCATTATTTGTGTCTGTTTTGAGATCCAAATCCCAAGCGTAAAAAGCTATTTCACCCTCTGAATCAAAGGAATTCTCTGCGGATAAAGTATAAGTTTTGAATATTGATAAATTAATTGACTGAACTCCTAAATCAGCATGAGGTTGCGTTGTATCGCCGCAAATTTGCGGCGGAAGAAGAATAATATTTGAATTAGTTGAAAAATCACCTTCAGCGTTAAATGCTCTTAGATCCATATAAAATTCGCCATTTTCCAAATCATAATGGAGAGAAGTATCAGATTTTTTCGGAATCGTAATAAATTCAACAGTTTCATTTGTATCCAAATTAAACATCGGTCCCGACTCAAATTCAAGCTTAGCTACCTCTTCATTTGTGGATAACACAGAAACATCTTCAAAAAGCATCATGCCATTTTTAATTTTTTGCGCTTCATTAATTTTTTCTTTATTAATTAATTCCAAAACGCCTTTTTTCACTTTTAATTTTTCATTTCCCTGATTGCTATCAATAGTAATAATTTTATTTTTACTAATCTTATAATTTAGAGCTTGATCATTTAATTCACCGCCATCTTCATCCAAAGGCACTAATTCAAATTCAGCCGTATCAATAATATGCACAAATAAATTACCAGCAAAAACTGCTTCTCCATTTGTCAAAATAGTTGATTCAAAAGTTTTTAAGGAAACACCACTATCTGCCTCCAAAAGTCTGATTTTTGAAGTCTCAATTTCCGGTAAAGTGAATTCTTGTCCATCTTTTATCGTTATCGCGAACTCATCCGCCAAATTAATATTTAACTTCCCACTTTCAGATTTAAATTTAATTGAAGAATTAAAAATTTGACTGCCCGCAGCTATATAAAGATCCATTTCGCCAAATTTTAAGACAAATTCAAATGGATTTTGCAAAAAATTAGGCATTTCAAAGCCACTATTTTCTTTCAATAAGGCCGAACTTCCATCAGCAAAAGACAACTTCACTTCAGAATTGCTGGCAGTCGTAATTTTATCATAAGCTCCAAGCTGACCACTTGGCGCAGAACTAATATTGCTAATATTTATATCACCTTTTAAGGCTGAATAAGCCACGGTATTAATATCGCCAGCTAAATCAGCAATTTTTTCTTGTTTAATACTTTCTTCCGGAAGAATAAATAAAGTCCTTTTTGTACTATCTTCAAGATTTTTATCAAAAGCCACTTTTGATTTTTTTATATCCGCCATATAAGCATAAATATTTTCGAATCTATCCTCATACAAAAAGTCAAAATCAACATTTTGGTCGCCAGCAGAGACTCTATTTACATGATTGACACTAGGCATCTTCGGTATCAGAGATGTTAAATCCATTACTTTTGGACTTCTAGTAACAAATTTCTGCTCACTTTCATTGCTATAATTATACTTAATATATAAATCTCTACCTATACTGTAAATTATATCCTCATCGTCATCATGATCCACATCCAAAAAGACCATAGCGCTTTCAGTCTCAGCTTCAGCCGTATAATTCATTAAATTTTCATTTATACCTTTTTTCTCATCATAAATAAATATTCCTTTTTCAATTATCTGCGTTGAATCGCTACTATTGTCTGAAGCATCAGACAAACTAGTGCTAGCAGTTAATTTATTTTCAAGATCATCAAATTGATTATATTGATCTTTAAGTTGTTCCTGAACGGCAATTAATTGTGAATTATCCTCGTTATTTTCCAAAATCTCAGTATTATCAAAAATCACTTTATCTTCAACATTAGAATTTTTTGCTAAAATAAATTTAGGATTTTCTTTCGCTATTAATTTATAAAAATTTTCTTTATCTAAATTAGCATATAATTTTTTATTTAAATCATCTGATTTTTCCATATAAGCAAGCATTTCTTTTCTTAAATTTGTATAAGCTTTGACGGTACTGCTTGAATTGGCATATAAAGGATTATTAATATTATCAAAAGCGCGCTTTTTTATTTCTTCCAAAGAATATTTTTGCATCAAAGAGTTAATATCAAATTTTTGATTATCAGCCGTTAAATAAATTTCTTTTTCAAAATCTTTTCCAGCTTGATTAAATTCATGATGAGGATCTCCAAGTTTACTTAAAATTTCTTTTAAATTATTAGCATAAATATTTTCATAATCTTCATAATAACTTTCAGGTTCAGGCTCGCTTTCTACCGCATTCTCAATTATTTCCGTTCCTGATTCAACCGTATTTGTCGTCACAGAAGAAGCAGTATCAAGACCTTCCTCTATAATACCAACTGTAGATTCCAAAGTTTCATTTATCGGCGTAACCAATTTTTCAGAAAATTCATTTAAGGTATCAGCAATTTGATGAGAAAGATTAATAATAAAATTCGTATCTAATTGCAAATTGGTGTAAGCATCAACTCGTATCAATTCATAAAAATCTACTTTTACATTAGGAACATCAAAAACTCCAGCTTCTAAATCTATCGGCAGAACAGGAGAAAGCGGTCGCGCTGTTAAATCTTCAACTGTGGTTTTTAATTTAAGCTCAGAACTAGGCACAAAACCTGATCTTAAAATACAAACAATTCTAATAATTTTTTTCAACATCGAAACCGCAATATTAAGTTCATTAGGAAGCTTCGGAAATTCTGGAGCCGGCGGAATATTTGGGAGATTAGGAATTAAAAGCGGTGGCAATTTCGGTAGATCAAAAAAATCTAAATTAGGAGGAGGCGGAATTAATTGTATTTCTGGTATGTTAACTTCAGCTTCTATTCCATCCAAAGTTATTGGCAGTTTTATTTTAGGCAGTGTCGGTAAAATTATGGTCTCAGGCTCAAAAGAAATTTCAGGCCAAGTAATAGTCAAACCAGCATTAATATGAGAAACATCAATGATAATATTAGGCCATTTAGGCAGATCTAAAATCGGCAAATCAGGTAAAAATACGGTTAATTTCAAAATCATTTCATACAAAGTCAATCTTTGCGTTTTACACTCATCACATCCTTCTTGATATTCAACACTAAGATTCAAAAATCCCTGCCAAGTTTTCACGGCTTTTGTAATATTTCTAATTTCAGCTACCCACGTCCCTATTCTTTGCGTATTTGTTTCAATATAACCGATAGTGAAATCAACGATCGCCTCCACATAACAAAGTATTTGATAAACATAATACAAAAGCTCCTCACGCAGATTAATAATTTGCAAAGGTAGCTCTTCGTACGCCTGCAAAGTATCTATATTTTGCTCTACAGCCTGAATCATTTGCGCTACCGCCTGTTTATAAGTTTCAGCGCTTGGCCCTGTCCAATTCATCGAGACTCTATTAAAATCAACCTTTAAATCATCAAGCCAAAATTCCCAATCTAGTTTCACGCGATTTAATTCTTCAGGAGAAAGAGTCGGAACTTTTATAATTACTTCTTCTGATTGAATTTTTAAAAGCGGTATTTTATTCAAAGCCGTCAAAATACTTGCTGGTCCAGTTAATTTATATGAATAAGTAGAATCTTTATCTTGTCCAAAAAGTCCTTTCAAATCAGGATAAATAAAAATTAAATCAGGCAAATCTAACAACTGCGCAAATTCATCACTTTGTCGCGCCCACCAATCAGTGAAAACTGCTGGAAATCCTGGGACTCTAATGTTTTTCTGCGTTCGTACCGACTGCTCATATTTTCCCAAATTATAACTTTCTACGCCTGATTCAGCTTCATTTTGTTCTGAATTTTCCATATCACTAATTGAATCTGAACTACCAGTTAAATTAATCGCCATCATGCCATTAGTAGTTTCAATCACATCATTCGCAACTGAAATAGCCTGATCTACAACGCTATTAATCATTCCACAAATATCTTTATCAGTAGCTAGCGATAAAAGTTCCCAAACCGGTATCCCAAAAGTAAAGCATCGGCCTACAGGAAATTGTCCA
>MFXJ01000013.1:13940-20271 GCA_001787465.1 Candidatus Peregrinibacteria bacterium RIFOXYB2_FULL_32_7
GTCCCAATTATCGGTAAAGGCAAAGGATCTATCATTACTGGAACTCCAAACGTTTGATACATACCAGGCACTAAAAAAGCGATATTCATTGGTAGAGCCAAGCATCCTTTTCCACATGATAAAATTGACATGGCCTGCTCCAAAGCTCCTGAGAATTTATCAAGCGTTTCATCAACTTTTACTACAGCTGAATTAACGTTAGTTTTAAAATCTTTTACTGCGGTAAAAACATCTTGCGGCCTACCTGGTAAATTATCCCATTCATTCGGAATGCCATCGCTATCATCATCACCTTGAAGCAAACCACTTAAATAATCTGAAACTTCTTGAGGCACTTCGTCTTTTTGATAATCATCTGGTATCCCATCTTTATCATTATCAGGTGGTAAATCAATCGGCAAATCAATATCATTTAAAGCATTTTCCGGTTCTGGTTCTGGAGTTAATTCCTGCAAATAGGAAATATAGCCTTTTTTATTTTTGCTTTGAGAAATCATTTGCATTACCTGCCCAGAAGAATTGCCTTCTTGACTTAAAATCATATCTAAATACTCATCATCATTAAGATTAGTCAAAAATATTTTTGCTTTGGCAATGGCAAAATTAGATTTCACCACCGTCTGATATTCGAAAATCATTTCAAAATTAGGCTCTAAATAAATATCTTGCACTAAAAATGGAGTTGATTCTTCGTTAGTATTAGAAATTTTTGGACCTTTATCTTGGCACGTTAAGCAAATCATACTATCTTCTACAAAAGTCAGCACATTATCTAAAATAATATCTTTAAATTTTAAATCTTTAATAATTTGATCCCCGGTATTTTTCAAAGTAATTGTATATTTCACAATATCAAAAGGCTCTAAAATCCCTCCATTTAAATCAACCCCATATTTACTTGAAGTTGAAAAATATTCTGTTTCATTTAGATACAAAAATTCTTCTGGTTTGGTAGAAGTTTCTATATCGGTTGGGATATTGATTTCTGGAATTTCCATATCCCCTCCTTCCATCTCCGTATCATCCAATGTCCTCGTATTCGCTGGTGCAGAAGTAGAAGATGAAGTATCAGAAACTGGCGAACTCTCAGAATCAGACGGAGTTTCAGATATTCCTTCAAATTGAACGCTAACCTGACTATTTAAATTTAATTCCGGATCAATTTTTAAACCTAAATTAATAATTTCTTGCCCTGAAATTTTTTGATTTTGCTCTTCTTCAGTTGAAGCGACAACTGGCTGATCTGATCGCGCACCACGCCCTATTGATTGCTGAGGTAATTGATTAATTATTTCCATATTAAATCCTCCGCCCTTATTATAAAACGCCTTCACATTCGCCAAACTATCTCCAATCACAAAATCAGGAAAATTATCATTATTCAAATCACCAACTTTCACTGTTAAGACTTTAGCTTCTACATCTAAAGGTAAATATTCTCTTTCAAATTCACCATTATCATTACGATAAATATAAATACAAGCTGTTTCACCTTGCTTACAACTTTCTTCAGTAACAACAATCAAATCTGTAAAACCATTTTGATCAAAATCTCCTTTATCAATGGCTCCAATCTCATTACTAATAAGCAAAATCTCTCCTCTATCTTTTAATTTACCGCTACCTTGATTTTGCACTAAATGAATAGAACCATTTTCATAAGCCACTAAAATATCCTCATTAAAGTCCCCATCATAATCAAAAGGCGCAATAATTTCTTTAATATTATCTTGTCCATTTAAAATTTGCTTGCCAATACTCTTATCATATCCGCTACTAGAAATGTCATTTCCATCTTGCGGTAAGGAAATAAGCGGATCACCAATTAAAAGACCTATTTCACTTGAATAAGATTTTGCCGATTCTCCCAGCGGTACACCACTTGAAAACAACAAAATATGTTTATTCTCATTTTCAAATCCAATACCAGCCGTATCGTTTGCCGACTCCAAACTTAAATAATCAGATCCTGGTTTTTGCTCTGAAGAAATTAAATTTTCAGTATTAGTAATAAAATATCCAAATGGATCAAAACTTGATTGTCCAAATTTAGCTTTTTTTAATTTTAAATTTGTCGCATTTTTTGAAAGTTTTAAATAAACTCCACTTTCTGCAATATTATTAATTTCATTTAATAAAATTACATCCCGATTTGGCTTAAAAATAAAATAAATTTGTCCAATATGTTCTGTTTTTTCCCAAATGTCCAAACTTAAATGATCAGAATTTTCATTCAAACTAACTTTATAATTCTCATCATTAATAACTACCGCCCCATTAACACTAACGGCAAGTTTCAAAGCTCCATCTTTAACTAATTTCAAGACCTTTGTTTCTACAGATTGCGAATTTCGAAGCCTTAATTTCGAATCGCGAATTTCAAATTGTCCTTCATATTCTGAATCAATATCTAAATATATCCCTGTTTCTTGAAGCGAAATATCTTTTGTTTCTACCAATGTCATTTCTGTATTTTTATCAAAAATTACAAAACTTTCTCCTAAAAGTTTTTGTTCTACCGGATCAATAAATTGAATTTTAAAAGGCGTTAATAAATTTGGAGAAGGAATAATGACCGCAGAAACGTAATTTTCATTAATAATATTAATTTTTCCATTGGGATTTAATGAAAGCAAAATTTCGAATTGATCAGGATTTTCGGTTAAACTTAACGAAGACTCGGTTCTGCCTGAAAAAGCAAACCAGCTAGCAAAAGCATTTTCCTCATTCAAATCCGCACCAGCAAATCCAAGCAAATCCGCAAAAAGAACATTAGGATTAGTATTTTTTATAAATTCATAATCCAAAGAATAAGTAGAATCCAAATCTAATGTTGCTGGCACTAAATTTTCTCCTTCAACTACAACATGGAGAATGCCAGAAATTCCTGAACTTAAAATTTTGGTTTCGGCAATGCCATTTTCAACTTTTACCTCATCATTTTCAATTGTTCCAAAGTTTTTTGTAGCCTCTGTTAATCGAAATTTAAGTTCAGATACGGAATCTGTATAAACAAAATTTCCATATTGATCAAAAACTTTGGCTATGACCGAAATCGAATTTTGATTATCTAAATTCTTACTATCAGAGCCTAAAACAATTTTATAAGAATCAGACGGCAAAATCTTTATAGTTTGAGTCGACGGCTCTATACCAACAGAAGAAACTGTAATATCCAAACTATCAACTTGCGTGCCAGCCTGAAATGAATTATGGGCAAGACCATTCTTTATTTCTAAATCTTGCGTATTTTGAATTACGCCAAGTGTTGAATTAGAAAGAGCAATTTGATACAAGACATTAATATCGGTAATTAACTGATCATTGCCGTCTAAAATTTCAAGATTTAAATCCGCAAGATCAGAAGATCCTGCTTTGAGTTCCGCTTTATCGGTAATTAAATTAAGTTTTAAATCATCTCTTGATTCAATGCTAAAAACTTCTGTTATATTATTTATCTGAGCGGAAATTTTTATTTCACCTGGATATTTTGTCGAATTAATTTCAAAATTAACCAACCCATCAAAAGTACTAATTTGAATCCCATCTTCTTCTTCGCTTTCATCAGTCATATTTATAAATTGCCCTTCACCTTCAATTTTCAAAGTTACTGTTTGCAGACCGTCATTTGTTAAATTATCGTATTGATCATAAAGAACGATCTCGCCCTGAACTATAGAGTCGCCACCACTTGGAATAATTCTAGAATTTGGCAAAATTTCAATTCTAGTTGGCGCGCCTGGATAAACAAATATATCTTTCTCATCCTCAGGCAAAATTTCTCCCTCAACTATTTTTGCCGCTACCTTCAAAATTCCGGCTTTTGTTTTACTTTCAAAAACTGTTTCTGCCTGACCTTTTGAAACTTTAATATTTCTTTTTTCTATTTCTCCAAATTCCTCCGTACTTAAAGTAAATTCTACAATGCTAGTATTATCCTGAACTTTTATATTGTCATCTTCTTGCAAAATTGTAGCTACAACATAAAGTTTAGAGACCCCATCAGCCGGCGTCCTAGTAGTTGAAACTTTAACAGCAGTATCAACGGCTTCTGTATTTTCCACTTCTTCAAAAACTTTATCTTCAGAAATGAAGTCCCCAATCACATCCACATAAGGATTAAAATTTTGATAAATTTCAAAAGAACTAAGCGGTGTAGAGTCACCTATTAAAAATTCTTCCAAGTCAGTAATTCCATCCTGATCGCTATCTAAAGATAATGGATCATAACCATTATTTATTTCATCGCCATCTGAAACGCCATCAAAATCGCTATCAACTTTGTTTGGATCCGAACCTATCTTTATTTCCTCACTATCATTTACACCATCAAAATCACTATCAACCGGAGTTTTAACCTGAGGGGTTAAATTATCAGGAATCAAGGGATTGAAATCTATCACTATTTCGTGTCCATCCAAATATTTATCATCATCAGTATCATTATCATTTGGATCAGTGCCAAATTGAAAAATTTCCGTATTATCGCTTAAACCGTCATGATCTTCATCTTGAGTTTCGCAATCAAAAACATTTCCCAAAGTTTTTGAGATCATAATTGCAAATTCTCCCCTAGTAATATTTCCGGAGAGAAAATTCATAAATTCTCCATTTGCTTTTATCTCTCTATCAAACCAACTTTCAAAACTCTGCAAATCATATTCATCAAGTTCTTTAAAACGATTTTCTGGATAAATTTCATATCTCTTTGCCGTAATCACATAACTATAAAACCAAGGCTTATCTTCAGTTTCTTTTGAAATAACATCAACATCAGCCGCTTCCAAAATTATTTTTATCGCTTCAGCTCGCGTGATATTATTTGTTGGTAAAAAATAATTTTCAAATTCCCCACTTTGATATCCGCTTATGATTTCATCATTTTTTGCAAACTCAACGCAATATTGCAAATCCTCAGTAATATCTTGATCAGGAAAAGGATTTTGCAAATAAATTTTATCAATTTCAGCCTTAATTTTTTCATTAAAAGCTGTACAATTAACGCATTGAAGCGCAAGCGCTAATTTCACCAATTCTTCTCTAGTAATTGATTTATCAGGCATGTAGGCGATAGCAGTTTCTCCATTTGAAGATACTAAATAACCTTTTATTACTCCGCGTTTCAGCAATTTCAGAATTGAATCAAAAGCTTCATGGAAAACATCAACATCAATAAAAAGTTCTTTTTCTAAAGCAGTCGGATCATAACCGGAATTTAACTCTGACCAATCATCAAAATTATCCAAATCTGTATCAACCTTTAAATAATCAGTACCTAAAAACTTTTCTTCCAAATCTTTAAGTCCATCAGCATCAGTATCTTCAGCAAAAATACTAACAGCTTTAGCAATTTGAATAAATGATTTTAAAAACTTAAACGAAACCGGTTTTGAAACTTTTTCTTCTGCGGAAAATTTTTCAATATTATAAGTACTATCTTGCGGATGAAAATTTATTTCAGCTAATATTTCCTCTTCCTGATTTAGAACATACCAATTAAAAATATTATCATCTTGGAGTGCTAACTTATATTCCGGCGCCAAAGACACGGCTCCATATCTATCAACTTCCCCAATAATTAAATTCTGAATGTCTTTTAAAATTATTTTATCTTCCTTTACTTCAGAAAATATATCTTGCAGTTTAATTAAAATATAATTTTCCAAAGTCTCATCCCGGCTTACTTTATCTCCTTGAACCGCGACTAAATTTGCATTTTCAAAATTAATCACAATAAAAGATAAAAGTGAATTATCATCTCGTTTTCTGATTTCAATTCTACTCGGAGAATTTGCTGATTTTTTAGCTACCAAAATTTCATAATTAATATCTTTCAAATCTATTTTCCCATCAATTTGAGAAAGTTCAGCTATAACATCTCCAATTTCATTTTTTATAAGCAGTCCTTTAATTGTTTCTTCCGTATAAATAGTTTTCTCTCCTTGTTTTGTATCTTTTCTAAAAACTGTTAATTTCAAAGTTTCCTTAGTGCTTTCCAGAATTACTCTATTTGAATTATTAATTTCTTGCCTGCCTTGCCTGGACTTTAACGAAGATGAATTTTCTTGATTCACTACTACAGGATAAATTTTTACACTGCCGCTGTTAAAAGTCGATAAAATATTAAATGTCGCCTGACCATTAATTAAACTTTGAGGATTTGGACTGGCAATTTTAAAAATTTCTTCTTCAGTATTAATATCCTCTATTACAAGCTGAACTTGAGTAAAATTATCTTTGGTATTAGTTTCACTTTTTTTTAAGGCACCTTTTTTAGCAGTTACGATTATTTTCCCAAAATCATTATTATCAGCTCGAAATAAATCTTTAT
>MFXJ01000013.1:20287-24593 GCA_001787465.1 Candidatus Peregrinibacteria bacterium RIFOXYB2_FULL_32_7
GTTCGCCTGATGAAAAAACTGACGATGTATCGAATTCATCCAGCCATTCATTAATAGCATCAAGCCATTTCAAAAGTGGTACTGCCCCCATATTGCCTGACGGACTGTTATAGCTATTTGATTCTGGAATCTCATCATCATCATTATTATCATCCTCAGTTTCCTGTTTACCGTTATAAAGAAGATCAGGATCAATACTAGGAAGGTCACCGTTAGCTTGATAATTTATGGCATTTGGATTGCCGTAAGTATCAAGATAAAAAATTTCATAGCCATTTTGTATTTTATTACCATCAAAACTTTGGACTTCGGGATCTTGATTTAAATAAGTAGATAAAACATATTCATATTTCTGATCAATATTCATATTTTTCCAAGCCATCGCGTCTTCTGTTTTAATTTTTAAATCTTCATCAAAAAAATTCGTTAACATGTCGCTATAACTACTACCTCCAGGAAGTTTGGCAATTTCTAATTGTTTGTCTTTAAGTCCCTGTTCAAATTCCTCCCAAGTTTGATATTTAAAAATATTCGGATAAATAATTTTTGTATACTCTGTGCTTTTACTTAAAAAACTCACATAACGAGGATCATCTACCGGCAAATCCATAGCAATCGCATTTTTGAGCTGTTCCTTGATTGTCATCGCGCTTGGTTCTTTATGATAAACAATACTTGGAATCATTTTTGCCTCGCTTAAATTATCAGTATAATCTCTAGAGGCGCCTTTAAAAGAATCTTTTGCGTAATACCTTTGCACTCTTATTATCGCGCCATAAGTCCCTGGAAAAACATCTTTACCTAAAAAATAAACATTTTTTCCAAAAGCAAAAAGCTCTTCATTAACTTCTTCATAATTATTTGGATCAAGACCAATTCCTTTAATAAAATAAATAATCGGCGCTTTCTTATCATCAATAATAAGATAAGATTTATTATATGGAGTATATTCATATTGATATTTACCATCCGCAACATAACCATTAACAATTCCCTGCATATCTGCTTCTAAATCTTCTTCCGTATAATCAGCCTCTTTTTCTTCATTCAACAATTTATCAATATCTTTCACTACTTCTTTTGCAAAAGTTAAATAATCTTTATTTGACAATTTCGAATCTCCCCAGAAATTAATTCCATATTTAAAATCAAAACAATCTCGATAACTTGCTTCATTTTCAATCGCAGTTTTTTGTTCTATTCTTCTACCATTAGCTCTATCGAATACAGGAGCTATCGCCGCTACCGCAAAACAAAATTCTGGATATTCATAAAACTCGCCATTACATCCAGCAAATTCTTTTCCTTTAAATCCATCATCATCAATATCTTTTTTATAAGGCTCATATGAAATCGGATCATAAACTCTATTAGCCTCAATAATTTTACCTTCACCAGCTTCGCTAATATCACCCAAATAAAGCGAACATTGATCGGCTGATCTTATCATGTCCATCGCGACACCAAGCATATATGGCGTTGCGAAAGTGTGATCATCTTTATCTTCTACGCCATGATTGATAAACTCAACATCCATAAAAGCTGAAGCATCAACCGATCCTGATAAAACTACTTTATGCAAAAGCGGAATATCTTGTTGAAGTTTAGTCCTAACCGCAGTATCAATATTTGCTTCCAGTTGTAAATTTAGCCCAGTTAAAAAATTCAAAACTATTTCATCTTTTTTTGTTATTAATTGAATTATCGTATCAAAATCACTATCTTTATAACCTTGATCATTAGTAAAATTCACTTTATATCTACCAGTATAAGCTACTAAATCATTAATATCGCCAACTAATTTTTTATAAATTTCGTAATATTTGCTAAAAAATTTTTCACTTACTTTTTTACTAAAAATATCAGGTAGCATATCTATTTCATTTTTTTCTTCTTCCTTTTCATTACCCCCATCTTCATTAATAAGTCCATCGCAATCATTATCATTATCATGACAACCAGTAATCGGATGAACTTGGCCTGTATCTTCATCGCAAGCTCCGTCCTCATCATCATCCCATTCAGGATGATAAACACGTTGTTCATCCAAACAATTAGAATCAAAAGCTGAAGGTTGCTCATCAATAAATTCAGCTTCTGTCCAATCTCGAATAAAAATTTTCGCTAAAGGAAAGGGACTTTTTTTATTCAAAGGATCCCAGCCGTACTGCCGTTCAAGCTCGCTCGGCAAACCATCACCATCCACATCTTTTCCATCAGCGTCATCATCAGTGTTGCAAACGCCAACGCATCCGTCACCATTAAAATCACCATAAGGATCCTCATCCGCCTGATCGTCATGATCCCGATCATCGAATTCAAGCTCAGGTCCGTCTTCATTTAGAACTCCATCGCCATCATCATCAAGCTGATTAGTAGATCCAATATCTTCATCAATTAAACCGTCCCCATCATCATCAAGCCCATTTTCAACCTCCTCGTCAACTACCAAATCACCATCATTATCCAACCCATCAAAAAGTTCAAAAACAACACCGCGCTTTTCATTAAGTGCTTTCACTAATTCTTTGGTGTATTGCATAAATCCAATTTCCTCCCAAGAATCTGTATAACTTGAATAGTTTTTAAAAAGAAAATTATTAGTGCTTTCTTCTAATCTAAATTGATCATGATAAAAAAGTTTTTTATCAAAATCGCTATATTGCTCAATTCCACTATGATAGAGATAATTTTTATCAAGATATTCAGCTAAAAGATTTAACCCTTCCTCTCCACCAACAGGCGGCATTATCACTCCATGCCATATTTCCGCTTGCATTTGATGATCTGAACCAAGATATTCAAAATTATCGCTTACCTGATTATAAATATAAGCTTTATCGTCAAAATCAACGTATGGATAAATACTCAAAAAACTATTTCCATTCTTATTCACTATCGGCAAAGGCGTTGATAATGATTTATCTTCTTCAGTCGGGAAATTACTAACAATGACAATTCCGGTCAAAGTCGCGAATTCAAAGTCCTCTCTTTCCCCTTCTAAATACAATTTTTCCAAAACAGCGCTAATATCAGAAGGATTTTGCTCCTCTTCAATTTGAATTATTAAAGCTTTGGTTTGCGGAAGTTTTTTTTGTATTGTTTCAGCATATCTGTCAATTCTTTGTTTAATAGTTTTCGATGATAAATATTTTTTGAAATCATCATTTTCTCTAAGTCCATCAAAAGAATGACTTAAATCATACAAAGCTTTTGGGACAAGAATTGCAACAATATCATTATATTCAATTTTTTCTTTATTAAATATTTCAAAATCAAAAGTATCTAAAACACTGGCAAAAAATCCTTTATTTGCCGCATAAATTATTGGAACGGACGCGACTTGAGCCAAGAAAAAAACACTCAAAACCAAACCCGAAATAATCCGCTGATAAATTTTTGCAAAATTCATAAAATTTGTATTTTTTCATCCAATTTTCACGATAGAAATCTTATCATTTCATCAAATAAAAATCCATAAAACCTAACATATAAGATTTCATGAAAAAAGCCTCCTTAAATTCAAGAAGGCTTTTTATATTCAAAAATTAAATTCTTAAATTATCTTTTCACTACGCAATAAAACGATCCAGCCGTATTAGCCGCTAGAGTTCCAGCCTTATTAGTGCTATAATATCCAGTCCCCATTCCCTCTGCCTCTAATTTGGCACAAAGAGCGTATCCACCTGCACCATCAGGCGTATATAAATAATGATTACAACTGCCATCTATAGCACTACTTTTAGTTGGATCTTCAGGCACTGTTCCATCAAAATATGAAACTAATGGAAAAGCGGTTGTATCATTAGTGCATATTGCCGCTGTTCCTGTTGGACTCACATAACTTCCATGATCCGCATAATAAAGTTCAAGCGCACTAGAAATTGAAGAGATATCCGCTTTCCTCGCTACATCTCTAGCACGAGCTGGACCTGAAGCAATTTTTGGCAACAAAGCAACTGCTAAAATACCAATGATGGTAATCACAATTAAAAGCTCAATTAAGGTAAAAGCTTTTTTATTTTTTTGCATAGATTTATAAATTTTATAGATTAAAAAAATTTAAAATAAATTTTAAAAAATATTTTTCTTAAAATTATTATATCACACTAGAAATATAATAGTAAAATTTTTCTTGTTTTCTATAATCTATACGACACCATCGTATAAAAAAAGCCGGAATATAAGATTAAAATTTTTGCATATCAGATTGAGCTGAAGTTATTTTTTTCCCAGTTAAATTAATATTTCTGTTTTTTTTATCTACTGCAACTACAGCTTTACTTAAAAGACCGTTCCATTTAGT
>MFXJ01000014.1:0-2772 GCA_001787465.1 Candidatus Peregrinibacteria bacterium RIFOXYB2_FULL_32_7
AAATTTCCTCTTCTTTTTTTGCTAAGGCAATCATTGGAATATTTAAATTTAATGATGTCATAGCAAATGTTGCGCTTGAAAGTTGGCCTTTGCCACCGTCAATTATAATCAGATCAGGCATGGAGGTAAAGGAAGCATCTTGGTCTTTTGTGTGTTTTGATTTGCTGTAGATGAGCGTGATTCGCTTGTTCGTCTGCGATAGAACGAAGGCGGATGATTTGTTAAAAATTTCGGGGGTTAATTGGAGTTCTTCGAAACCTTTTTTAATATAAAAATCCTTTTTGTTTTTTTCTGCATTAATATAAATATTGTCTAAAGGACATTCTTCAATCGCTTTGTTAATTAAAACTTCTTCGAAATTTTTAAGCTGATATGGTTTATTAAGAGTAGGGGGGAGGATTTCATAATGATTTTTATCTCTTTGAATTAAGGCGGTTAGTCCAATTATTTCTTTTTTGTCATTTTTCATCGTAAAAAATTCAGTCGATTCTGTTGGAATATCAATTTTGATTTTAAAATCTTTAATTAATTTTGAAATTTCAGATTTTTTTATTTTTCTAATTTGATATTTGTTATGGCAGATGGATCTGTTTGTTTGTTGTGATAAATATTTTAGTCTTCTTCCCAAAACCTCTTCTATGGCTTTAAAATCATCAATTTGTCCTTTTTCTAAAGATTTGATATTGAAATGGCGATAGTCGGCATTTTTCGCTTTGCCTTTTTCAAAAACCACCATTGAGCCGACAGTGTGTGTGCCTGATAAATGAGAGATGTCGTAACATTCGATTCGTTTGGCATTGTTTTTTATTTCTAAATTATTTTCTCCTAGAATCTTGACTAATTCTTCGCAAGCGCCCTGCGTTCTTTCTTTTTCTTGTTCAAATTTTATTTGATTTTGTTTGGTGAAATTTTCAGCATTTTTTTGAGATAATTCAAGTAGTTTATTTTTCTTTCCTTTTTGCGGGACAGTGATTTTGACTTTATTGCCCTTTAAGTTGGATAACCAATTTTCAATAAATTCTTGTTCTTCTAATTCTTCGGAAATCAAAATTTCTTTAGGAATATCAGCTGTTTGCACATAATATTGTTTGATAAAACTTTCATAAATTTCTGAAGGCAGACTTTCTAAATCTCCTTTATTTTCAAAAATGAAATTTTCTTGATTAATTAATTTGCCATTTCTGACCATGAAAATATTGAAGTAAATATTTTCTTTATAAATTTCAAAACTTATTAAATCCTGATCAACTTGATCCGGGGAGGAAATTTTTTGTTTTTCCATAATATCTTCAACTGCAAAAAGTTGATCACGAAGTTTAGCGGCTTTTTCGAAATTTTTTTCACTGGCGGCTGTCATAATATCTTCTTTAAGTTTTTTCAAAATTGTTTCATGTCTACCACTCAAAAAGTCAATGATCCCATCAATCATTTTTTTGTATTCTTCTTTTGAAATATTGCCGATACAGGGAGCTAAGCATCTTTTTATATGATACTCAAGGCAAGGATATTTAATAACTTTATTTTTGATTTCCAAATTTCCATCTTTTTCAAAAATCTGCAATCCGCAATTGCGAAATGGAAAAATTTTATGAAGCAGATCAAAAGTTTTTTCTACTTTCCATTTGGCAGTTTTTGGACCAAAATATTTAGCTTTGTCTCGTTCAATTTTTCTAACAATAGAAATTCGCGGAAAATCATCGTCTTGATGAATTTTTATATATACAAAATTCTTGTCATCTCGCATCAAAATATTATATTTGGGTTTGAGTTCTTTGATCAAATTTGTCTCCAGTAAAATTGCTTCAAGCTCAGAGTCAACAGTAATATATTGAAGATCAGCAACATGTTCCAGCATTTTTTGAATTCTAACGGTTCGATCTTTAGTTTTTTGAAAATAAGAAGTAACACGTTTTTTCAAATTTTTTGCTTTGCCAATATAAAGCACCCGCCCTTCTTTATCGATAAATTTATAAATACCGGGGGAGGAGGGGAGTTTTTTAGTTTGAGAGGATATTTTATTTATATGGTGCAAAATTTATTATTACGATTTAAATGACATGTTTATTTTACATTAAATTATAAAAATTCAAAAAGCCTTTCAAATTATTTGAAAGGCTTTTTTGAGTAAAAGTTAAAGATGGGAAATTTAATTCGAAATAGGAGCGCCTTTAAAGAAATTAGATAAATATTCTAAAATTTTAGCCATACTAAATCTTGTTTGTTTAGTTGTAGCTTCTGGCGTTAGAGTTTTTGTTGGCGAGTCAGGAGTTGTAGGTGCAGTGGCTGTAAGGAGAGGTGCGGAATCTGCTGGTAATGATTGTTGATCTTCTGGATTAAAAGCATCTGAAAGATCTCCTACTGGTGGAGGTGGGGTTGGTCGTGGGGTTGGTTGTGGGTTTTGTATAATTGCTTCGTCTGCTTCGTCTGTTTCTGATTCATTATCTTCCACTCCATCTATTTCGTCTGTTCCTGATTCATCATCATTATCTTTTTCTTCTTCCGCTTCACCTGCTTCAACTTCTATTTGAGCTTCCGTTGGAAGATCATTCCCATTTTCATCTGTTATATAAACATAATCTGAATGTTGTGTGTCTCGTTCAGCTGTATCACTTAAATCATCAAGTATTCTATTAGATATTATTTCTCTCATAAAATAAATTTAGAATATAAAAAATTTGTTAAAACCATCATTAAGGCTTGAATTATAATTCTTTTTTAAGAAATGTCAAGGTTTTTTACAATTCTATTTCTATATCGCCATTAATACTGGCT
>MFXJ01000014.1:2810-5216 GCA_001787465.1 Candidatus Peregrinibacteria bacterium RIFOXYB2_FULL_32_7
GCACATGCAGGTTGTACATATGCCAAGGCCTCCGCAGGCTGATACTTGAGGGAAGCCGTTTTCATGGGAAGTTTCCAAAATAGTTTTACCTTTTTCGGTTTCAATTTTCTTTTTTTGACTGCCGAAAATATAGGTTATTTTGACTTTATTATTTCTCATAGGGTTTAACTGTTAGTAAAACGCTAATAGTTTAATTTGATGAAAATTTTTTGTCAAATAGCTTGAAAGAAGGGGATTTTAAAGATAGATTGTATTTGTTTTATAAATTACAAATGAAACAATATTTAAGCTTGGTTCAGGAAATTTTGGAAACAGGGGAGCGGCGAAGTGATCGAACGGGGACTGGAACGATCTCTGTTTTTGGCATACAGAGAAAATATGATTTGCGGAAAGGTTTTCCTCTTATGACTACCAAAAGAGTTAATTTCAGTTCAGTTTTGCGCGAACTATTATGGTTTTTGCGCGGTTCTACAAATATTAACGATGATTTGACGGAGTATACCAAAATTTGGGATCCCTGGGCGGATTCTGATGGTGAACTAGGGCCAATCTACGGTTATCAATGGAGAAAATGGAAAAATTATCAAGGCGGACATATTGATCAAATCAAAAACGTGATAGATTTAATAAAAAATGATCCTGCCTCTCGTAGAATTATTGTTAGCGCTTGGAATGTGGCTGATCTACCTGATATGAGGCTTCCCCCTTGTCATTTGCTATTTCAGTTTTACGTGATTAATAACAGGCTTGATTGTCAGCTTTATCAAAGAAGCGCTGATATTGCGCTTGGAGTGCCTTATAATATTGCCAGTTATTCATGTCTAATGCATATGGTGGCACAGGAATGTGATCTTCAGCCTGGAATTTTTACACATACTATTGGCGATGCTCATATATATTTGAATCATGTTAAGGGGTTGAAAGAGCAATTAAAAAGGGAGACTCATCCTTTATGTCAATTAAAAATCGTTAAAAAATCTTTTGCTGATTTAAAATTTGAAGATTTTGAGATTGAAAATTATGAACATGAACCGTTTATTAAATTTGAAGTTGCGGTATAGGAATAATTATAAATTTATAAAATGCAAATTCAATTTAGCATTATTGCGGCAATGGATTCTGAGAGGGGTATTGGCAAAAACGATTCTCTTCCTTGGATTTTAAAAGGAGATATGAAGCATTTTTTTGAAATTACAAGTAAGACTGTAGATCCAAATAAAAAAAATGCTGTAATTATGGGGCGAAAAACTTGGGAATCTATTCCTGTTAATCATAAACCTTTAAAAAATCGTTTAAATATTGTTTTGACTCGAAATAAAATCTATAAAGTTCCGGATGAAGTTTTGGTTTTTTCATCTTTGGAAACAGCTTTGGTAAACTTTGAAAATAAAAATCTGAATGTGGAAAAAATATTTGTTATTGGAGGAGCGGAAATTTACAAATTAGCAATTGAAAATCATTTATGCCAGAAATTATTTTTAACAGAAATAAAAAATAGTTTTGATTGCAATACATTTTTTCCGAAAATTCCGGATCGCTTTGAAAAAGTTAAAGAATCTGATAAAATTGAGGAAAATGGAGTTGAGTATAAATTTGTGGAATACGTAATTTCCCATTCTCAAAATGTTTGATTCTTCTATCGTTCACGATACTTCAATTGTTATTGCTTCGGCGGCGATTTTTGGAGCGATTTTTTATTTTTTACGACAACCGGTAATTTTGGGATATATTATTGGTGGAATCTTAATTGGTCCGTTGGGCTTTGATTTTTTAACTAATCCTGGATTTATTCACACCATTTCTTCGCTGGGAATCATTTTACTTCTTTATTTGATTGGTATTGAATTGGATTTTGAGAAAATGAAAGATATTGGATTACGAGCCTTTTTGATCGGAATTTTTCAAATTTTGATTACTGGAGCGATTACATATTTTTTAGCTCAGATCTTAAATTTTGATTCGTGGTCTTCTTTTTATATTGCTCTGGGGGTTTCTTTTAGCAGTACCGTTGTTGTGATCAAATTATTACTTGAAAAAGATCATTTATATTCTTTATATGGAAGAGTTTGTATAGGGATTTTACTGATACAAGATATTGCCGCTATTATTGCGCTTTTATTTCTTACTTCATTAAGCGAAGGAGATCAAACTTTTGATTTTGTGAATTTATTATTTTGGTTTAATAGAGGGATATTGCTTTGTTTAGGAGCTTTTTTATTAAGCAAATACGTGTTATCAAAACTTTTTCAAAAATTATCTGATTCAAATGAGATTATTATGATCATTGGAATTTGCTGGTGTTTTGCGTTGGCTATGTTGTTTGAGATGGCAGGATTTTCGCGCGAGATTGGAGCTTTTATTGCCGGACTCGCCTTATCATCTCTTCAGCATTCCGTTAGAGTGGCG
>MFXJ01000014.1:5238-5670 GCA_001787465.1 Candidatus Peregrinibacteria bacterium RIFOXYB2_FULL_32_7
ATTTTTTTATTACCATGTTTTTTGTGGCTCTTGGAGCTTCACTGACTATTCCGGAAGATTTTACCGTTATTCTTATACCGCTGATTGTTTTTAGCTTAATTGTTTTGATCTTAAAACCGCTGATTATTAGTTTTGTGATGGGGCTCTATGGATTTTCTAAAAAAACAAGTTTTTTTGCGTCTACCAGTTTGAGTCAAATAAGTGAATTCTCATTGATTTTGGCGGCTCTTGGCCTAGAACTTAGACATATTGATCAATCTACGGTGTCTATTATTACGATGTTGATGATTGTTACTTTGATTTTATCAACTTATATTATGCATTTTAATACTGATTTGTATTCAAAAATGAAGAATATTTGGAAAATTTTTGAACTTAGAGGTAAATTTCCGGAGATATTGCATGGAGAAAATTTTTATAAAGACCATATAG
>MFXJ01000015.1 GCA_001787465.1 Candidatus Peregrinibacteria bacterium RIFOXYB2_FULL_32_7
TGGCGGAACAGCGTATCCTATTTTCGCAACCCAAAGATATTGACTGCCCCACAAAGCCACCACAGAAGTATTAATAAAAAGCCATTTTTTATATTCTGAATTTTTCATAAATTTTATTTAAAAAATCCCGAACGCGACAATCCATATTGTCGCCCCATTCCCAAACATCAGGCATGCCTGATGATCTACAACAATTTAGAAATCAGGCATACCTGATTTCTAAAAACTGACCTCTGTTCCAAAACTCTTCCCAACAATTTTTCCATTTCTCATCATCACCTCACCTCCTCGAATCGTCATTACTGGCCAGCCTTTGCACATTTTACCGTGATATGGCGTCCAACCGCATTTTGAAACCACATTTTCATTTCTAATTTCTTTTTCCAAATTCAAATCCACCAAAACCAAATCCGCATCAAAACCGACTTTGATTTCACCTTTATTCTTGATTCCAAAAATTCTGGCTGGATTATATGACATGAGCTTGACCACATCCGTGATTTGAAAGCGCGAATTCATATTCGCGCCGATTCCCAACGATCCTCCTTGAGCTAAATTCGCACTATTCAGCATCAAAGCTAATGAAAACTCCACCCCTGGAACTCCAAAAGCCGGCGGATTTTTTTCCTTATCTGCTTTTGTATGAGGAGCATGATCTGTTCCGACCGTATCAATTGTACCATCAAAAATTCCTTGCCATAAAGCTTGTCGATCTTCTTCAATTGCCAGCTCAGGCTTCATACAACAATAAGCACCCTGAATTTCCCTATCTTTGGCTGTCATAAATAAGTAATGGGGACAAACTTCCATAAAAACTTTTTTACTTCCTTGTTTTTTCAATTCTCTAACTTTTTCTACTTCTTTTTTTAAACTAGCATGACATAAATAAATTTCATTATTGGTTGGCAATAAAAATTTTAAAGCTAAATTAAAAGTTTCTCCTTCCGCGTGAAGAGCGTACCTCTGCTTAACTTCAAAAATTCTTTGCAAAACTTTTTCATCAGTAATTTTTAAATTGCCAGTAGTTAAATTCATATAGACTTTTACTCCCGGAACATTTTTAACTTTCTTTATTTCCTCCAAATTTTCACCATTAGTTCCAAAATACAAACCAAAATTTACCAAACTTTTTGAAGCAACAACTTTTCTCTTTCTTTCCAAAAGTTCATTTGTGAAAATAGGCGGTACATTATTCGGCATATCCAAAACTGTAGTAACTCCGCCCATCAAAGCTGATCTCGATCCAGTTTCAAAATCCTCCTTATATTCCTGCCCTGGCGTACGAAAATGCACATGCGGATCAATAATCCCAGGAAGTAAATATTTTTCCTCTCCGTTAACAATTTCCACATTATTAAAATTTAAATTTTTTCCAATTTTCAAAATTTTTCCACCATCAATTAAAATATCCTGCAAATCAGAAACAAATTCATGAGAAACAATATGAATATTTTTTATTAAAAGAGCCATAATTTAAAAATTACATTTTTCAAATTAATAATAAGCAAATTTAAGATATTAGTAAATTTTTCTTTTTACTTTCTAATTATTTCTTACTATACTAAAGTCACTTCCGTTAGAGGCGGCTACCTAAATTCTAAATTTAGTAGTCTGAGATGTACTCTTTATTACCTGACCGAGATAATGCTCGCGTAGGGAAACGGATAACCAAAATTTTTGCTATTGCCAATCAAAAAGGTTATCTATTTCCAAAAGATAATCTTTTTTTAAATTTAATTTTCTTATTTTCTAATTTTTCAAAAATGGATTTACAAAATTTCTCCTTCTCTCCCATTAAAGAATCTGATGTTGCCAAAGAAATGACTCAAAGATATATGCAAGACATGCTTGATTATGCAGAAAGCGATATCATCATTATCGGCGCTGGACCATCTGGCTTAGCCGCGGCTTATGAACTATCAAAAACTCCAAATTTAAAAATTGCTATTATTGAAGCGTCTGTTGCGCCAGGAGGAGGTGGATGGATTGGAGGACAGCTTTTTTCAAGTATGATTGTCCGCAAACCAGCTCATGAATTTCTTAACGAACTAGAAATCCCTTACGATGAAAAAGAAAATTATGTAGTCATTAAACATGCCGCTCTTTATACCTCTACTATACTTTCCAAATTAATCAGAAACGGTGTTAAATTATTTAACGCTGTAGCGGTTGAAGATTTAATTATTAAAGAAGGAAAAGTTTGCGGAGTGGTCACAAATTGGGCACCGGTAACTAAAGCTCATGGAACTCAAAGTTGCATGGATCCGAATGTTATGGAAGCAAAAATTGTCATTTCCACAACCGGTCATGATGGACCTTTTGCCGCAACAGGAGTAAAAAGACTCGCACAGCTTGGCATGATTGAAATTAAAGGCATGAAAGCGCTTGATATGAATAAATCTGAAGACGGAATTGTCGCTAATACAAAAGAGATCGTCCCAGGAATGATTCTAGCCGGCATGGAAGTCTCAGAGGCGTATGGCATTCCAAGAATGGGAGCCACTTTCGGCGCAATGTTCGTTTCAGGCATCAAGGCCGCCAGAATAGCTTTAGAAAAATTAAAATGAAAAATTTTGGATTATATTGCATCACCGATAATCGCAACAACCCAATCTCGATAATCAAAATCTGGATAAAACTTGGCGTCCCCATGATTCAATTTCGGAATAAAGAAATGGATAATAAAGAATTTGCAGACATGGCCTGGGAAATTCGAAAATTAACTTGGGGCACAAAATCAAAATTTATTATCAATGATCGAATCGAAATTGCCAAAGATGTTGATGCGGATGGTTTGCATCTAGGACAAGAAGATTTGAAAAATATTGATTATGATTTAAAAAATTTACGAAAATATCTTTTGGGACAAAATACACGACTTGGAAAAGAAAAAATTATTGGACTTTCTTCACACAGTTTTGATCAAGCAAAAGAAACTGCTAAATTAGAACCTGATTATCTTTCAATCGGACCATTTTTTACAACTCCGACCAAACCAACTTATACTCCAATCGGGTTTACTACAGTTAAAAAAGTAGTAGAAGAAATCAAAAATATTCCAATCGTAACCATTGGCGGAATAAATTCTAAAAATCTAAAAGAGGTTCTCAAGACAGGCATAAAAAATGTTGCGATGGTGAGAGAGGTAAATGAAAATATTGATTAGACTTACTGCGTAATAATTTTCGTAACGAAATTTTCAGATTTTGAGCGAGGCGAAGTAAAAATTTTGAAGCATATACAGCATATATGTTGAAAAATTTTTACAAAGCCGTAGCCAAAATCTGAAAATTGCAGTAGAAATATTATTGCGCAGTAAGTCTATTATATTACACAAATAATTAAACATTTAAAATCATAATGCCAACCCAATTACAATCCGCACGCCAAAATAAAATTACTCCAGAAATGCAAATCGTTGCAGAAAAAGAAAAACTTTCTGCAAAAAAACTATGTAAACTAATTGCCCAAGGTAAAATCATCATCCCTGCAAATAAAAATCATCTCAAAAAAGAACTTAATCCAATCGGAATTGGCAAAAACTTATCAACTAAAATTAACGCTAATATCGGCACTTCTCCTCATGGAGATGCCATGAAAAATGAAATTGCTAAATTAAAAATTTGCGAAAAATATGGAGCTGATACCATCATGGATCTTTCCACTTCTGGCAATTTAGACAAAATCCGACAAAATATCATTAATAAATCAAAAATACCAGTAGGCACAGTGCCAATTTATCAAATTGCACAACAGTATGGAATTCTAGATTTTACAACCAAAAATATTTTAAAAATTATTGAACAACAAGCCAAACAAGGCGTTGATTATTTCACAATTCATGCTGGATTCAAAAAAGATTTTATTAAATTTACTGAAAAAAGATTAACTGGAATTGTCAGCCGCGGTGGCGGAATTATGAAAAAATGGATGCAAAAACACAAAGAAGAAAATCCTTTTTTACAAATTTTTGATGAAATTTTAGAAATCATGGCGGAATATGATATTACCATGAGTCTTGGTGATAGTTTAAGGCCTGGATCTTTAAAAGATGCTAATGACAAAGCGCAAATTGAAGAACTTAAATTCTTAGGCAAACTTACCAAAAGATGCTGGGAAAAAAATGTCCAAGTAATGATTGAAGGCCCTGGTCATATTCCTATTCATATGATTAAAAAACAAGTTGAACTGGAAAAAAGATATTGCTATGGCGCTCCTTTCTATGTTCTCGGACCTTTAACAATAGATTCTGGCGCTGGATATGATCACATTACTGGAGCAATTGGAGGAGCAATTGCGGCACAATACGGAACCGATATGTTGTGCTATGTAACACCAGCAGAACATTTGGGCTTGCCTGATTTAAATGATGTAAAAGAAGGGATCATTGCTTTTAAAATCGCGGCCAGATCAGGCGATATTGCCAAAAAAATCCCTGGAGCAATGGAAAAAGAAATTCAATACTCTTCATTTCGAAAAACTTTTAACTGGGGTAAAATGTATCAAAATTCTTTAGACAAAGAAAAATTTGCTCACTATCGATTTGATTCAGGTTATGAAGGTATATCTTGCGCTATGTGCGGAGAAAAAATGTGCCCGATGAGAGATAGTTCGTGATTCGTGATTCACAAATTTCCCCCCTCACACTCCAATTCTCCTACAAATTTCCTTATTAACAAATTCAACATCACGACCATATTTTAATCTTGATAATTGCTTATAAGCTTCAGCCGCTTCTTTATCGCCAGTTTCAAGATACGGATTCAACGGTACGATAGTAAAAGGACGGCTTGGTTGAGTCTCAATACTTAATTTCATCACCGCTTTATATTTATCAATATTAATCAAATCTTGCTCCGAGAATACCGGCGCCATTTCTTTACCCATTAATTCAGCATCCTGCGCGCCAATTTTATAACACATCATTGTTCCCACATTACCAAAAACTGCTTCTTTTACCGGAGACGGCTTGCTTGGATTATCTCCTTCCAACTGTTTTACGTATTGATGAGCGAGATTTAAACTCAAACGATATTTACGCGCTTCAGACAAAATTGATTCAATTGACGGTGTAATAAAATTTTGAAATTCATCTATATATAAATAAAAATCTTTTCTATCTTGTTTAGCAATTTTTTCCCTAGCTAAAGCCGCATTTTGAATTCTTGACACAACCAACATACCAAGAAGCTTAGCATTAATATCTCCAGTTAAACCTTTTGCCAAATTAATTAACATTATCTTTCCTTCTTGCATCGCTTTATCAACATTAAAAGCTGATTCAGTCTGTCCAAGAATATTTCTCATCATTTTATTAGTAATAAACTGCCCAAATTTAGCCGCAAAATATGGAATCATCTCCTGTTTCTCACGCTGACCAGTCTTGGCCATCTGATTAGTCCAGAAACTTTTTACAACCGGATTAGTCAACTTAGATACCATATGTTTTTCATAAACATCATCAGTAAAAAGTCTAACAATGTCGATCAATGTCCCCCTTTCTTCTTTATCTTCAGGTGCCATCAAAGTCAAAACTCCATTTCGAAAATAATCCTGAATACGAGGTCCAAATATTTCTTCATTAAAAAGTTTAATCATAATGTTCATCAAATCTAAAGCAATCATTTCCTTTTGATCATCAGTATCAGCATCAAGTAAATTCCATCCCATCGGTCTTTCTAAATCCGCTGGATTAAAATAAATAATATCATCAGCTCTTTCCCGCGGTATAAATGGCATAATATCTTCAATCAAAGATCCATGCGGATCAATCACCGCAAGACCTTTTTTATTATGAAAATCCTGCCTAATCATTGATTGAAAAATAGATGATTTACCAGTACCAGTTTGTCCAATAACATAAAAATGTCTAAACCTATCTTCGTTATTCATATAAATCGGAGTCTTAATTCCACGATAAATATTATGTCCGAGAAGCAATCCTTCAGTTGGGACATTATCTGGAGCTGGGGCGATTTTATATTTAAGCCAATTTATATTTGGCGATTTATTATATCGAATACTTGGAAAATGATAAATCGAGGCCAACTCCTCCGATGAACAAATCATTCGGCGCTGAAAAAGCCTTTGCAACCAATTACGTTTTAACGTTCTATAAATATAATTAATAATCACACGCTTGCTTGAACACCATTTGGTATGAGTAAAACTATTACTGTCAGTTGTTGTAAATTGAGCAAAAGCACTTTTTATGTTTTGAAGATGCTCTTTTGCTTTATGTGTAGTAGGTGCGGAAGCCACAATACGAATCACCGTTTCATAACCAATTTTACGACATTTATTTTCAATCGCTTTCACTTTTTCATCAACTCCGGGAGTGGTACGTGTCATATGACTTTGCTGATCGTAATTTTCTATTTTACTAGCTTCTTCCGGTCCATGAACGGTAATCGCAAACATTTTCCATATCGGACCAAGAAGTTTTTTAAGAGGTCCTCCAGAAAAACTTGTATCCTTGCCTTTCGCAAAAAGTTCAGCCGCATATTCCCGACCCTTTTCTTGCCAACCCTCACGTGCAGGTCGAGCCATTATTTGTATCGCCCCACCCTCATCATGCTCAAACTTTGAAAGAACATTAGTAATAGTGCTTAAAGGATCGCTTCTAGTAAATTGATAACTACGAAAAGGAAGCCACGGACTTTCTATAAAACGCATATACCAAGCCAAAGTTTTAGATTTTGGCTTAAAAATATTATAATCATTAACTTTTTCAATTAAAGCATCAGGATAAAAACTAGTTATTTGTTTTTCAATCAAACTTTCCATTTCTCTCGAACACACAACATAAAAATTTATTTGCCTATCAATAACAGCTATTTCAAAAGACAAAAAATCTTGTCCCATAAACCAATATTTCACTTCTTCTTCAAAAATCGTATATAGATTATCAAAAAGATGTTCCATAATACCGACAACTTCTTTAAAATCTTGACTTGACGTATAGCGATCTTTTTCTTTCTGACTTTCTTTCTCGTCTTCTATTCTAGGCATTTTCACCTGCAAAAAAATCATATTCATCGATCGCTGAAAATTACAATAATACCGAAAAGCGTAGAATCCCGAAAATATTAAAATAATCCCCATTACAGTCCAAATGTACCAAGGAAGAGAAACGATAAATTGTAAGATTAAAGTGGGCATATCTAATAATTATAGCAAAAACCATGAAAAAACACCATTATTATTGTAGCAGAAAAAAAAATTTAGTGTAAAAAAATTCATATCATTTTTATTCTTAAAAACATATAATATTAATGTATCTCTATCTTAACACAAAAATCTATTGAAATCTTCTCAAACAATCCAACTAAAAAAATATATCACTTTACTCCTCTCCTGGAATCAAAAACTTAACTTGATTTCAAAAAATGATGAGGGTTTTTTATTTGAAAAACATCTTGAAGATAGCTTAGAGCTTACAAAATTTTTAAAACCAAAATCCGATCAGAAACTCCTTGATTTAGGAACTGGTGGCGGCATTCCAGGCATTCCATTAGCAGTTTTTTATCCAAATTTAAAAATTACCTTGCTCGATTCAACCGAGAAAAAAATCAACGTGGTTTCTGCTATAATTTCAGAATTAAAATTAGAAAATACTCAAACTATCTGTGAAAGAATTGAAAAACTTGGACATGATGAAAATTTCCGAGAACAATTTGATTTTGTAACTGCAAAAGCTCTTGCTCCACTACCAACTTTACTTGAATATGCTATCCCTTTTCTTAAAACTAAAGGGCTTTTAATTGCTTATAAAGGAACAAATTTTCAAGAGGAAATTGAAAAATCAAAAAATGCTCTCAAGCTTCTCCAAGCAAAAATTATTAAAATTCACGAATATGAATTAAAAAATAATTTCGGCAAAAGAACAATAATTGTAATTGAAAAAATTGATAAAACTCCGAATAATTATCCTAGAAGAACAGGGGTTCCCACAAAAAATCCATTATAAAAATCTTTTCCTTTTTTCCTTAAAAAAATGCCAAGAGCTTTCACTCCCAACGACAAATATTTCTACAGAGCTAAAGAACAAGGCTACGCGGCTCGATCTGTATTTAAACTCGAAGAAATTCAAAATAAATTCAGATTAATCAAAGCTAAAGATCATGTGCTTGATCTCGGTTGTGCTCCGGGTAGTTTCATGCAATACATTTCAGAAATTATTGGAGAAAAAGGAAAAATCATAGGCTTAGATTTACAAAAAATCTCCGTACAGATGCCCCGCTGGGGCATCTCAAATATCTCAAATATTTCAAATATTTCAAATATCTCAACCTACCAATGCGACATTTTCGACAACGAAACTCTCTCAAATATCATAACTAATAATTACCAACTAAAGACTACCAATTACAGACCCTTTAACATTATCACTTCTGACCTAGCTCCAAATACTTCCGGTATTCATAGTGTTGATTGCGCTCGTTCAGAAGAAATGTGCGAACAAGTGCTAGAGATTACCAAAAGATACTTAAAACCAAACGGAAATCTAATAATGAAAATTTTCCAAGGCGAAGATTTCGGCAGAATTGTCAATGAGACAAAAAAACTATTTAAAAAAGTCTCCTGCTTCAAACCAAAAGCTTGCAGAGATCGAAGCAGAGAAACTTATATTATTGGCATGAAAGCAACATTATGATAACTAAAAAAATAATCCAAGAAGCCGCTAAACTTATTCAACAAGGTGATTTAGTCGCTTTCCCAACCGAAACCGTCTATGGACTTGGCGCAGATGCTTTAAATCCCAAAGCAGTTTTAAAAATTTTTAAAGCCAAAGGCCGCCCATCAGACAATCCTCTAATTGTACATATTACTGATTTAAAAGATTTAAAAATTTTAGCCAAAAATATTCCTAAAGAAACTTATATTTTAGCCAAAAAATTCTGGCCCGGACCAATTACTTTTGTGCTGAAAAAACAAAAAATAGTTCCATATGAAACTACGGCCGGACTTGAAACAGTCGCTATTCGCATGCCAAAACATAAAATCGCCAAAGAACTTATTAAATTATCAAAAACTCCTATTGCCGCGCCATCAGCCAATAAATCAGGTCGACCCAGCCCGACCGATGCCAAAACAGTTTTTGAAGATTTTGGCAATGAAATTCAAATTTTGGACGGCGGCAAAACAAAAATCGGTCTTGAATCAACCGTGCTTGATCTAAGCGAAAAACCATTCACTTTACTCCGAAAAGGAGCAATTTCCAAAGAAGAAATCGAAAAAGCAATAAATCAAAAAATCCATCCGTACAGATGCCCCGCTGGGGCATCTCCTTCTGCTGGGGCATCTCTTTCCGCTGAAGCATCTCCTACTCAAAAATCCCCAGGCCTCAAATATAAGCACTACGCTCCAAAAGCCCCTTTATTTCTCCTGAACGCGCGAATTCCTATTCGCGCTCTCCCAATTCCAATTTGCGCCAATTCCAAATGCCTCCTGAACGCGCCAATTCCTATTCGCGCTCTCCCAATTCCAATTTGCGCCAATTCCCGCATCGGCATTCTCTGCTCCAACGAAACTACTAAATATTATAAAGATGCCGATCTAATTATCAAAGCTGGCTCCAAAAAAAATCTCAAAAAAATCGCTCAAAACCTCTTCTCAAATTTAAGAAAATTTGACCAAGAAAAAATTGACATCATAATCTCAGAAAGCTTTGAAGAAAAAGGAATCGGTATAGCAATTATGGACAGATTAAGACGAGCCGCGACAAAAATAATTTAATCAAAATCGTACAGATGCCCTGCTAGGGCATCTCAATTATCAATCAAACAACTCCAAACTTCTCATGTTCCAAAAACCAAACTTCCCCACTTTCAAACAATTTCACAACCACTCAAATCCAATAATTGCTTTTTTCCAAACAATTATCGGCATTTTTATCTGGATATTTTTAATCATCGCCTTTTTAATTTTTCTTTATACTAATTGGTTCACCATAAGCCTTATTTATATTTTAAATTTAATCAAACCCAAACCATACCAAATCCCTTTTTTATTTTCACTACTCATCGTCATTTTTTTCTTCCCAATAACATTATTAATCATCCTGATTGGAACATTTATAAAAATCATCAAATAATTTATAATTCAATTATAAATCCCACCCCCTCATCATCTTTCGAAACCGCCACAATCATCCCAATCACCTCGCCATTCATATTAAAAACCGGGGCGCCACTCATTCCTTCAGACACATTCATATCAACCTGCAATAATCCAGATAAAGACACTATTAACTGTCCAAAACTATTTTCAACTTCAATATAACGATTTTTGCCGCTGACAACTCCTTTCACGACAGAATTCCCGTATCCACCCTGATATCCAATAGAAAAAATCTCTTCACCTAAATCAACTTCTTGATTACTAAAACTAGCAAATTCTTTTGGCAAATTCTCTCCAACCAAATCCAAATAAACTAAATCTAAATCTTTTTTCTCATCTTCAAATCGGAGTTCAAAAATTAATCCTTCTCCAAAATCAGCAAAATATTTTTGATCAAAATTCTCCAAAACATGCCTAGCAGTAATAAATGAACTATTAGAAGTTAGAAATCCTGATCCAAGAACATTATTATTTTCATCTCGAACGACAGCCGCTACCGGCATCAAAGTTTCTATCAAAGAGATCAAAGTTTTTTCATCGTTCTGCCCAATTCCAAAAACACTTTTATCATCAGCCACCATCACAACTGACGATTCATCGTTAAAAAATCTCAAATCTAAAAAATATTTTACCGTAAAAAAGCCTAAAGCTAAACCACAAAAAATTAATATTAAAGTCATGAAACGACAACGTAATTTTTCCCGCCCAAATGAATCGTTCGGACAGGTCGGGCTAGCATTTTTCATTTTTCATTTTTCATTTAATAATTTCCATCATATACGAAATCTTTTCATCTTCATACATCTCCAAAGCCAATCCTTCCTGTCTATATCCTTTTTTTTTAAGATATGCGGCAAATTTTGGATAAACACGCATTGGAGCAAACATCATCGTAATTGTATGTTTATATGGATATTCAATTGTTATATATTTCTTTGCCTCAATTTTCATTCTTTTATATGTATTCAAAGCTTCAACTTTTGCATACATTTCATCGCTCAAAATATACCCGCCTTTACTTCGTAAATTCTCTTCTGCAACCTGAGTCGGATTATCATAATAAATACCAAGACTGGCAACATATTCAATCCCATCCTCATTTAAACGCCCTTCCATTTCATCAAAAACAGATCCGATATCAATATAAGCTCCGGTATGATCTTCATAAACAAAATTATAAGGACCAGCCTCTTTCTCCACAATTTCAATTTTTTCAAAAGCTCCAAAATAAGATAAAAATACAAACATTATAACCACAACTGCCAAAATAATAATAACTAAAACCTTAAAAAATTTTTTCATGTTTATTAAAAATAAAAATAAAAATTAAGATCTTTCACAAAACTTACTATAATATAAATATAAAAAATTTAAAAGAAAAATAACCACTAAATTTGACTCCCAGGCAAATTTAGCTATAATATATATTCGGATTTTAACATTTTTTTAACAAAAATGGAAACTTCAAGAGAAAATTTGGTACAAGGAGTCGTTTTAGCAATAAGAGAATCTAACTGGTCTATAGCTCAACCACGACCTATTATAATAACAGGTGTAGAAGAAGATGTAAGACGGTCTGTAGCTGAAAATTTATTAGTAGCAGGCCATCCTGGTAATAGACTTGTAGTTGCACCTTCAGATATTTTAGGAATAAAAAACCTTACAGAATTGCAATATAACGGCTATATTATTCAACATATGGGGATAGCAGGCATATCATTTCAAGATCCTTCTTTTCTAAATTTTTTAGCGCATTTAAAAACTCTAGAAGCACAATATAAAAATGCAAGAACTTCAGTTCATCTTCATCTTTTCCCTATAGATCTAGCTCAACAAAATTTTACAAGTGAACAAAATCGACCATTTAATATTTCAGGCATGACTAATAGCGGTATGGTAGTTACAATTAATCCAAATGATTTTCAAGCAGAAAACTTCCATAAAGATGCTTCACTTGGAATAAGCGTTCAGACCGTACCAATTTTTCCTTATGATAGAACTACAACTGAACAAAAACCCCCAAGATATTTTATAATTAAAAACGATGGTAAAATAGAAGATGTAACAACTGAAATGTTATATTAAACTTAATTTAACACCTCTTGCCCTAACCCAAAAACCAAAGTATTTTAAACGTGATTAATGATTTGCCCAGGTGGTGAAATTGGTAGACACGCTACTTTGAGGTGGTAGTGGCGCAAGCTATGGAGGTTCAAATCCTCTCCTGGGCACCAAAAATTTACTTGTAAATTTTCCCTAATTCTTAATCTTAATCTCAATCCTAATTCTCGTATTTTATACTACTCCGCTTTTAAATTTTAAAATTAAGTAGTATATGCTCCGAAGCTTAATTATTTATTTTATAAAATAAATAAACAATATTATAAAGCTACGTAGCATTATACAATTTTAAATTATTA
>MFXJ01000016.1 GCA_001787465.1 Candidatus Peregrinibacteria bacterium RIFOXYB2_FULL_32_7
TTCTGATGGCTATAGTCCAAATTTGGAAGAGGAAGAGTTAGATAATGAGTATTTAGATGAGTGTGGTCTAAGAAGAGAAACAGCCCCTTTACCAAAAACAGTTTCCCCTGATGGTTATAATCCAAGTGGGGATGAAGAAGCTAAAGATGAATGCAATATACTTGATTGATGTTAGATAATACTAAAACGTTTCATTTATATTTTGAATTTTATAAACGGTTGAGTGTATTTACACCCAATTCTCAACTTTCAAACTTGGGATTCTTTTAAATTCTTTTTCATTGTTTGTTATTAAAGTTAAATTTAGTGACAGTGCATGAGCGGCTATAAGTAAATCCATCGCTCCAATAATTTGTCCTTTTCGTTCTAAAAATGCTCTAATTTCACCGTAAATTTTTGCAGAATTATCTGTATAAGGTAAAATATTAAGAGGAACGAGAAATTTATTTAAATTTAAACGATTTTTTATTGGATATTGGCTTTTTGTTATTCCATATTCCAGTTCGCTGACAGTAATAGCTGAAATATTAATATTTTCTTTATCTATCTCTTCAAATTTATCAATTAATTTATAATTTTTTTTATTTATTAAATAAATGCAAATATTTGTATCTAGCAAATATGCCATAGTTTGGTGTATTTAATTATTTTAATTATAATGAAGGTCTAATTTGTAAATCCATAGGTTGATTTCGTTCTTGCATAAAATCTTCAGAGAATCCGCTTAAGCTTTCTCTCATTAAATCCCATTTATTTTCTTTTGGAATTAAAATTACCATATTTTCAATTTTATTAATATAAACTTCTTTATCATCAAATCGAAACTCTTTTGGTAATCTTACCGCTTGACTACGTCCATTTGTAAATATTTTTGCAGTTTGCATGTTATAAATTTAATTGATATATATCATAGTATATATCTTTATTTTAAAATAAGCAAAATTCTTCTTATCCAAATATCTTTTTCATCGGCTTTTGCCAGGTTTTTAGCAGATTTCCAGTTTTTTCTTTGATTAAAGTTTTTTCTTCATTTTTAAAAATAATTTCTCCTGTATCGGTAATTTCACCAATTATTTCACAAAAAATTTCTCCGCAGATTTGTTTTAAAGATTCAAAGTCTTTAGTTGTAATTTCGCATATAAAACGAGCAGGAGATTCAGAAAAAAGTAATTGAGGATTACCGATTTGGAATTGGGAAATTTGTATTTCGGCTCCGAAGAGTTCGCCGAAGCACATTTCTGTAATTGCGGAAGCGAGACCGCCTTCTGAGATGTCCGCGCAAGATTTGATTAGTCCGTTTTTGATTCCTTGATGAATGGCTTGGTAAGTTTTTAAGGCGACTTGATTATCAATATCTGGAACTTTTGAACCAAGATATCCTAAAATATCATAATAAATTGATCCACCCATTTCAGGTTTTGTTTCGCCAATTAATACAATTTTATTTCCTACTTTTTTAAATGGAGAAGAAATAGTTTTGTTAATATCGTCAACTACTCCAAAAGTTGAAACGCATAAAACTGGCGGAATATGGATTTTTTCTCCAGTGGCTTTATTGGTGTAAGTTGAACTTAAACTATCTTTGCCAGATACGAATGGCATATTGAAAGCTTTGGAAAGTTCGACGCAAGCAGAAATTGATTTGTCTAAATCAGCAATAAATTTGTTATTAGGCTTCGGCCAGATAAAATTATCGATGAGAGCCATATCTTCAGGATTTGCTCCTTGGCAAATTGCATTGGCAATGGCTTCATTAATTGCCCATTTTGAACCTAAATATGGATCAATTTTGTTTAAAATCGGGTTTAGGCCATGCGAAATTATCATTCCTTTCCCATTTCCAGGAATTGGTTCAAGCACGCTACAATTATTTGGTGCGCTTTGTGTTTTTCCAGATAAAGGCATTTGTACTGCTGTTCCTTGAACATTGTAATCATATCTATGAATTATTGGTTCTTTTGAACAAACATTTAAATGCGCGAGAACTTTTTTTAAGCTTTCTGTATAATTATCTTTTTGCAGTTCATTTTCATTTGGATCTTTGAAATTTGAGGGGATAAAATTCCCTTTTATTATCATTTGATTAAGTCCTTTATGTACAAATTCCATTGGTAAATCACAAAGAGTTTTGTCTTTATAAGTGACTAATAATCTTTGATCACCAGTGAATTCTCCTAAAACTGTGCTTTCTACCGAATATTTTTCACAAATTTTCTTCGCTTTCGTTAAATTTTTTGGGTCAATAGCTATTACCATTCTTTCTTGGCTTTCGGAGATAAAAATTTCCCATGGTGCAAGACCAGTATATTTAAGAGGTGCTTTTTCAAGTTTTACATGAGCGCCGGTTTTTTCGCCCATTTCCCCCATAGCTGATGAAAATCCTCCGGCTCCGCAATCAGTTACGGCATTAATCATATTTTTTTGGCTTAATTCTAAAATCGCGTCAAAAGTTCTCTTTTCTTCAATGGGATTACCGATTTGTACAGCAGTTGAATTCACAGTTGCTGTTTCTGCGGTCATTTCCGCGCTGGAGAAAGTTGCTCCATGTATGCCGTCACGGCCTGTTTTGCCTCCAATAACTAAAATTAGATCACCAGAATTAGGTGCTTTTTTAATTGCTTTATTAAGTTCAATTAAACCGTAAGATCCAACTATAATACTTGGTTTGCAACGAAAATCTTGATGGAAATGAACTGATCCATTAGGAGTTGGTATACCCATCGGATTCCCATAATAGGAAACTCCTCTTACTACGCCTTTAAGTATAAATCGTGGATGTTTGCAACCTTCAGGAATATCAGATTCAGAACAATCAGGTAAGCCAACGCAAAATATATCGGTTGAGGCAATTACTTTCGCCCCCTGTCCTGTGCCAGCTACATCTCGGAAAACGCCACCCGAGCCAGTTGCCGCTCCGCCAAATGGATCAAGAGCAGATGGAGAATTGTGGGTTTCTACTTTTCCACAGATTCCATATTTATCATCAAATTTCCACACCCCTGAATTATCAACAAAAATTGAAACTGCGTTTTTATGATTGATCTCTTTTGTAGCATTTTTGAGTCTTTTAAATAAAGATTCTTTTTCCACTCCATCAATAATAAGTTTTGCGTTAAAAGTTTTGTGACAGCAATGTTCTGACCAAGTCTGTGCTAGAATTTCTAGTTCCGCATCATAAGGATCACGTGCAATATTTTTAAAATAACTTTGAATAGTACGCATTTCTTCAAGCGTCAAAAATAAAGTATTTTTGGAAAGTTCCATTAATTGTTCATCAGTCATGTTTCTAACTGGTATAGTTTTTATTTCTCCAGTTTGTCCTGATAAGACTAAAGTTTTTGGTGTCTGAATCCTTATTTCTTCAATTGTTGTATTCATTACTAATTTATTTATAACTGCGGTAATTTCATTTTGATCCAAATTATCTCCGTAAAAATAATAAACAAAACCAGTATCAGCCGCGATTAAATTTGTTATGTTAAGAGCATGAGCAGTATCAAGAATGCTTTGGACTTCGGGATTCATCATGCCTGGTTTGTAGGCTACTTCTACTTTGTAATGATGATTTTCGTAAAAATCTTGATTAATTTTGTGGTCCTGCCAAACTTCTTCAACAAGTAGTTTATCTTTTAAAATCTGCAATTCGTTTTCATTTATTCCTTCAAGATAAAACTTTTTTACGCATCTGATTTCAGAAATTGTTTTAATTTTTAAAAATTCTTTAGCATCAGCTAGCAAGCTTATCCCTTTAGCATCAATTAAAGGATCCTTTGGGAACGTTAAAATAGTATGAATCATTTTGGTGAATTTTATAAAAAAACTGAACAAAATTATACTATTGGCCTAGTTTTTCTTTGTCAATGATTTCCTGTGCTTGTTTTAAAATCCTTTTATTATTATCATAAGTTAATTTTTGTAAAGCGTCTTCAAAATTTAACCATTCAAAATTTAAATGTTCATGTGAAATTTTTACCTTTTTATCTTCTGTTTTGGCTAAAAATAATGTAGCAAATTTGTGATGTTTGATACCGTCATAAAAACAAAAATAATCAAATTCAAATTTATGATTTGTATCAAGTTCAAGCTTTTTTATACCAGTTTCTTCCCAAATTTCTCTTTTGGCAGTTTGTTCAAAAGTTTCCCCTGTATCTTGAATCCCTTTTGGGAATCCCCAGGCTTTGTCTGGATATTGTAAAAGTAAATAAAGGATTTGATTATTTTCAATCCGGTAGAGAATAGCGCCGATGGTTTTTAAGATTAAGGACAAAGGAGAAAGAAAAAAGATTTATCTATAATTCACAAATTGTAGGGAAATTTTAATTTCTTCCAAAGATTTTATTGCTTTCATAATTGCTTGAAGTTCATCTTTGCTTTTTGATTTAACTCTTACGGCTGATCCTTCAATTGTCCCTTTGGCTTTTGGGAAATTATCTCTTAAATATTTGGAGATTTTCTTTGCATTTTCTTGATCAAGAGCTTTGATTAATTTAATTGCGTGTTTAAATCTCATTCCGCCTACAGCTTCAGTCTTTTGTTCTCCAAAAATCCTTGCTGAAATTTGTCTATTTACTAATTTTTGTATCAAGACTCCTCTTACTGCTTCAACTTGATATTCATTGGCAACATTGAAAGTGATTTCAGTGTCATTTAATTCAATTTCAATCTTTGAATCTTTAAGGTCATATCTTGTTGATACTTCTCTTCTAGTTTGATCAAGAGCGTTTTTAAGTTCTTGTAAATCGAATTCGGAAACGATATCAAATGAAAATTCAGACATTTTAGATAATTAAAAATTTAAAAAACATTAATAATCTAATGGATTTTAAATATTTTGAAAAGTTAAAATGGAATTTTAGAAACTTTATTCTCTAGTACACCAAATTGTTGAAGCGCCTTCTGAAAGATCTTTCCCAGTAAGATTTTCTATAGCTTGTTCTATTTGATCCCCATATTTATTTAAGAATAAATAACATTTCACGTTATTTTCTACTCCTGGTACGACTACAGCAGAAGCAATAGAAATATTTGAGGCTAATAATAAACTAACTACAATTATAGTTATAAAAAGTTTTTTCATATTTGTTATTTTAAATAATAGAAATTAATTTTTAACAAATTTTTTATACATTAACTCTTGTCAGATATCAAATGATTTTTGTAACGGTTTTGGCAATTTCTCGTTCTATTTAATAGAAATAGGTATAATATTTCACGTGAATTATTTATTTAGTTTTTAATTTTCTATTATGAAAAATTTATTTAAAGTGTTTTTAATTACTTCGATTTTTTGGATTCCAACAACATCTTTTTCAGCGGAAACATTAGCTTTCCCTGATCTTAATTATGATGATCCTAGTTTTACGGCGATTTCGGAGTTAAAAGATTTTGGAGTTATTGGCGGTTATGAAGATGGTGAATTTAAATCTTTAAATAAAATTAATCGGGCGGAATTTTTGAAAATAGTAATAGAAGCAATCGCCGAAGATGATCAGATTAAAGGGGAAAATTGTTTTTCTGATGTAAAAACCGAATGGTTCGCGAAATATGTTTGTTATGCATATGCAAAAAAGATTGTGGCTGGCTATTCAGATGGGTTTTTTCGGCCAGAGGCAAATATAAATTTTGCTGAAGCGAGTAAAGTGGTGGCAAAAGCTTTTAATATCGCTAAAGAAGCTAATAAAAATGAACTTTGGTATAAAAATTTTGTTGAATCAATTGCTGAAAAAAATGCTATCCCGACTTCAATTTCTGATTTAGATAAAGATATTTATCGAGGTGAGATGGCAGAAGTAATTTGGAGGCTTAAAGAAAATAAAATTGATTTAGCTAGTTTAAAATATGAAGAACTTTCCGGGGTTCCTATCAAAATTAATTCTTGCTCTGAATTAAAAGATTTTTTCTTGCAAGAAAGATTTGATGCTTATGTTATTGAAGAATCGGTATCGCTTCAGGGAGCAGTAGATTCTTCAAGCGCTGAAAAATCAGAGGTTTCGTCTGAAGGTAGTGATGATTATTCAGAAACTAACGTGCAGGTGCAGGGAGTTGATGAAGGAGATATTGTAAAAAATGACGGGAAATATATTTATATTTTGAAAGACAATACGGTAAGAATTGTTGAGGCCTATCCAGCGAGCAAGCTTGCGGAAACATCTATTATTACTTTTGAAAATAGTTCTTTTTATCCTTATGAAATGTATTTAGATGATGATTTGTTAGTAGTTTTGGGAAATATTTATAATCAGGAAGTGTTTGATTATGGGTTCGAAGGTGAAATATATTTACCGTATTTTCATCAAAATAGAACTGCGGTTTATATTTATGATATTAAAGATCAAAGCAATCCGACACTGAAAAGGAGTTTTGAGCTTGATGGTAATTATAGTGATTCCAGAAAAGTTGATGATACTTTATATTTAGTCTTGAATAAGAGTCAATATCTTTATAGCCTTCCTGAAGATATGAATATTGAAGAACTTCTTCCTCGCTATAAAGATTCTTTGGAAGGAGAAGAGAAATATTTGACTGATTGTAACGGTATTGTTTATTTCCCAAGAGAAAGGGGAGTGAATTATTTGATTATTTCCGCTATTCCTCTTCGTAGTTCTGATGCAATTGAATCTGAGGTAATGATTGGTGATAGTGAAAATATTTATGCTTCAAAAGACAATTTATATGTAGTTAGTACAAATTATGAGTATGGTGATTTTTATTTTGATTTTAGTAATGCGAAAACTTTAGTTTATAGATATTCGTTGCAACCTAAAAATATTGAATATGAAGCTAGGGCAAAAGTTCCAGGTACGATTTTAAATCAATTCAGTATGGATGAACACAATGGATATTTTCGAATTGCGACAACAGCCGGGGATATTTGGAATCCAGATAATGTTTCTAGAAATAATTTATATATTTTAGAAGCAGAAAAAATGGAAATTACAGGATCAATTGAGGATATTGCTAAAGGTGAAAAAATTTATTCTACTCGATTTTTGGGTGATCGAGGATATATGGTAACTTTTAAGAAAATCGATCCGCTTTTTGTTTTTGATATTTCTGATCCGTATGATCCTAAAATTTTAGGTGAGTTAAAAATCCCTGGTTACAGTGATTATCTCCATCCTTATGATGAAAATCATTTAATTGGATTCGGTAAAGATGCGGTCGCGGCTGAAGAAAATTTGCAAGAAAGGCGCGGAATAGATTTCGCTTGGTATCAAGGTGTGAAGATTTCACTTTTTGATATTACAGATCTAAATAATCCAAAAGAGCTTTTTTCTGAAAAAATTGGTGATAGGGGAACTGAAAGTGAGGTTTTGTATGATCATAAGGCTTTGTTATTTGATAAATCAAAAAATTTATTGGCTTTCCCAATTACCGTTTACGAATATGATGCCACTCCTGAAAATGCTTGGGATAGTGGAAAATTAACTTTTCAGGGGGCATATGTTTATAATTTAGATTTAGAGAATGGATTTGATTTAAAAGGTAAAATTACTCATTTCGAAGATAATGAATTTGAGAATTATGATGGATATTGGTATGCAGATTACGCCAAAGAAATTCGAAGAATTTTGTATATAGGAGAGAATTTATATACAGTTTCGCAAGATTTTGTAAAAGCGAATGATATGGCAACGATTGAGGAAAAAGGAAAATTAGAAATGCCAGCCCGAAATTCTGGCGGGAAAAATGATGATGGAGAGCCTACAGTAACGAAATAGTTTGAAATATTTTTTCAACTCTTTTTTCTTTTGAAATATCTTTTTCGTCTTCCATGATGAAATCTGCGGCTTTGAGATATTTTTCTTTTCTTCTTTCCCAAATTTCGTTTAATTCTTCAAGGAAATTCTTGCCGGTTAAAGAAGGACGATTTTGAGATTTTTTAATTCTCTGCGCACAAAGCGATATAGGAACTTTCAAGAAAATTATTTTTCCATTTTTTTTCAAATTTTTAATATTTTCATCGTTCTCAACAACTCCGCCACCACAAGAGATTACTAGATTTTCTTTTTCTCCAAATTCTTTACAGATTTTTGCTTCTAATTTTCTGAAATGCGGCCAGCCATGAATTTCGACTATTTCATTAATAGTTTGACCAGCTTGTTTCTCAATTTCTTGATCAAGGTCAAAAAAATGGCGCTTGAGTTTTTTAGCTAAGAGTTGACCCATGGCAGTTTTACCACTACCTCGCATGCCGATGAGGATGAGGTTATTCAAAGGTTAAAAGGTTTAATTATGCGGCTAATGATCTATAGCATTCTAAAGGAGGTAGAAAATCATCAATCTCTTCTTCGTCGCCTAAAGCAAAAGCTACTTTTCCACTTAGTGGCAAACCAGGTGTTGTTAGTTTAGCAATCATTTCGAATGGATTTCTTACAGCTGAAGTCATTTGTAATTTATAGAATTCACGTTGAAGGATAATCACAAATGGCATATTCACATTAGCGATATGCTGATATTCAAGTCTTTCGTCTTCGTATGGGATATCATAACCTAATAAAGTTTCGCTAATAATATACCATACTTGTCCAGGGGTTAATTGATCAAGTTTTTCTTTATATTCTTCAAGAAGCTCACTTTTTTTGAATTTTGTTTCATTATTTTGGCAGAATTCTAGAAGTAATTCGGGTTTTTTACAGGAAATGATTAAATCATATATGGCATAACAAGCTCTGAATCGTAATTTGAAGCTTTCTATATCTTTATTTAATTCTGGTGAGGCAAATACATGTTGGAATTTTTTTAAAATTGGGAATTGTTTTTTAAATTTTTTATAAAATTCTGGAGTTTTCACGTAATCTTTTAATAAGTTACCTATTAGTTCAAATACCCATTCGCCTATGGCATACCAATAATAACTTCTTTGATCTTCTGGTAGTTTTTTTATCATTTTACCAATTTCGGCGGCATACATCGCTAAGCCTCCAAGTTCATGGACGGAAACTTCTAATCTATCATATCCGCCTTTAGTTTTGGAAAATCTTGAAAAAGTTGTTCCTAATGGATTGGACATAGTTTCAGGTGTTCCAGAATCCACAGCAACAATCGTGCCATTTTTTAAATGTTCGTTTAAAGGAGAAAAACCAGGAATTTCTTTTGTAATTGCTTCGATTATTGGTAATATTTCTTTTTCCCAGTTCTTAAATATTGCTGATTGTGCTGGTTGTGATTTAGGATCAACATGTTTGGTTCTAGTTCGTTGTTGTAACTTTCGATAAAGATATACTTTGTCAGAAGGACGAAATTGCTTATTGGTTTCTCTTTTTGCTCGATTTCTAAAATTACTAGCTCCTGGTTGTGTATATGCTAGGGTTTGTTCTATAATTTTTTTTGCTTGTTCAAAATTAACTCCAATCTGCGCTCTCATAGCTAATTCTTTTAAAGACATATCTGATACTTCTTTAGTAGCAGTATAAGCTTCATTAACTAAAGCTAGAGCCTGTGAATCCCATTCTCTCAATTGAGATAATCTTGTAGAATATTTTGCGTATCTTGTGCCAGCATCTGTTTGACGTTCTAAATCAGTTTCTAATGATCTTATTCGACCAATTTCACCATGTTCTCTTCTTAAATCTGAGCCTTTTTTTTCTAATTCAGATAAATTTTCTGGTGCGTTTATCATAACTATGATTCCTTGAATCATATAAGCAAGTTTCCAGGGAAAATATTTATCTCCAGTTTCTTCTACCACGGCAGATCTAATTTCTTGATTATCAATAATTGTGGTTAATAATAATTTTAAAGCTTCAAAAATAGCTGGTGTGATTGTTGAATGTTCATAACGAGGATCATCACAACGACCAGTTAGTTCATCTATTCTATTTAGGTGACTTTCTGCTTGAGTTAATTTTTCACTGTCTTTATCTTTCGCTTGCCAGATAGAGCCATAAGCTTCATATCTTAAGTTCATTAGTTCTCCTATCGCTTGACCAATGCCTGTTGCTAGTCTAGCCGCTTTTTTTGCGGCTTTTGGAGATAATTGTTGTTTATCATCTTCTCTTAATTTCTTTAAAATTGTTTCTAAGCTAGGTTCTGTGCGGAAATCTTTTATTGTTTTTTGAATTGTTGAGTCAGAAATTTGTACTTCTTTTGCAGATTCTGATTTTGCTTCTGGTTTTGATGCCTCTTCCGTTGATAATACGGTAATTAATTCTTGTAATTGTCTATGAATCTCTTTTGTTATTGCTGAAATTTTTTCACATGATGGTCCTTCTGGTATGGTTTGTCTAACGTGTTCTTCTGTAAGCATTTGTAAAGAAAAATATAAAAAAGAAATAGTACTTAAGAATACAGAAATTTTTAAAAAATTCAATACTTTAGTTTCAATAAATTCTTTTCAGATCTTTCCAGAATTCCGGATAAGTCTTGTTCACGCAATCAGGATTTTTAATTATTATTCCAGGAATTTTGGTCCCAAGAACAGCAAAACACATTGCTATTCGATGATCATCATAAGTTTCTATTGTAGCTCCGTGTAATTTAGTTGGATTTCCATTAATCTCTAAACCATCATCTAATTCTTTTACTTCGCAACCAATTTTTTGAAGCTCAGTTGCGAGAGCTTTTAGTCTGTCTGTTTCTTTGATTCGTAAATTGGAAAGTCCCGTTAAAATGCTTTTGCCTTTGGCAAGAGAACAGAGAATGGCGACGGTCATAGCGGCATCAGGCAGATCGCAGAGATTGATGTGGCCTAGAGGATTTAAAGATTTTGGTCCTGTGATTTGGATGCCGGTAGAGACACATTGTTTACCCGCCGTAGCTTTAGCGAAGGAGGGCAATGTGTCTCTACGGCATCCCATTTTTTCAATTACATCGATAAATTTAATATCGCCTTGAAGGGAATCATATTTAGCATTTTCTACGGTAATTTCTGATCCGGTAGCGGCGGCAATTCCAAAAAAGTAGCTGGCTGATGATGCGTCTGCCTCAATTTTATATTCTCTTGAATAATATTTTTGTTCAATTGGAATGATGAATTTTTTATAGTTTTTATTAATTACGTTAACGCCGAAATTTTTCATAATTTCAATAGTGATATCAAGATAAGGTTTGGAAACTAAATCGCCAATAACTTCGATGGTTACAGGATTTTCTGCGTATGGGGCGGATATCATGATGGCTGAAAAATATTGGCTAGATTTATCACCTGGGATTTTACAAGTTCCGCCTTTAAGACCAGTTTGGTGGATGAGAAGAGGAGGGCAGTTTGAAAATTGTGAATTGCCCGCCAGACCGATTGTTAATATTTGTTTGTTGTCGGGCTGGTGAATTGTGAATTGTGAATTTTTTGATTTGTTTGTAATTTGTTGAATATAATCAATTTTTGCACCTAATTGTCTAAGGCCTTCGACAAGATCTGAGATTGGACGTAAATGCATTCTTTCACTTCCATCTATAATTTTGTCTGAATCTTTGGATAAACACATGGCGGCGGTGAGGAAACGAGTAGCAGTGCCGGCGTTACCTAGGTAGAGATGTTTTGTTAGGGTATCTTTACCTTTGATTGTCTTTAATCCATTTGTTCCTTTTATCTCAAAATTATTTTTATTTTGTTTAATTTCTACTCCGATTTGTTTCAAGGCTTCAGCCATGTATTTGGTATCATCAGAAATAAGCGCATCTTTTATGATTGATTTTCCTTTAGCTAAAGCTGAGATTATGAAAGCTCGATTGGTGTAGGATTTTGAGCCGGGGACTTTCAGCGAGGCTTTGATTGGAGATGTGAAATGCTTAATTAACATGATTAGAAATTTAAAAATATCATATCTTAATAGTGTTTCTCTTTCAAAAAATCATTTCTATTTCTAAACTTTTTAATAAATTAATTTACGGTTTGTTGCTCAGCATTATTACTGCCAGTCAATTCAAAACGAGGTTTCATTTGCGCGCCTCTTAATTTTAATTTATCTACAGAGCCATCTAATACTGATATTTTTAGCGGAATAGCTACAGAAAGTTGTTCTCTTATTCTCTCAGCCACTTCGGTAGCTTTTTCTGGCGTGGAGGCGGTAACTACTATTCTTCTTATTTCTGTTCCTTTTAGTTTTTGGCGTATTTCTTCTATTGTATTTGGTGCGATCAAGCTATTTTGAACATTTACGGTACAAGGTAAGTCTAAAGCTCCGGTATTTTGTTCAACAGAAGGTCTAGCATCAACAAATACTGCCTTACCTTTTATTTGCATAAATTCTGGAACTGAACATGATGTGATTTCTGCTCCTATAGCCATATTAAAATATATTAAAAAATAAGAATTAATGAAATCATATATTTTCCCGTTTGTAAAGATTTTTTTGATAATTTAGAGGATACCTGATTGCTAATTTGTTATTGATTT
>MFXJ01000017.1:0-4746 GCA_001787465.1 Candidatus Peregrinibacteria bacterium RIFOXYB2_FULL_32_7
TAAATTAATTGCTTGGAAAAATAAAAGTCCGCTTGGAACCCTAACTCATACTTTGATTTTATTTATCATAAATTTAATTCTTTTGACTCCTTATCTTGGATACAAAAGTTTTATAATAGGTTTAATCATTATTTATGCTATCCATTTTATTGAAGATCTAATAAAAATTGAATTTACCAAAAAATATCCTCAATATGAATTGCCTGCATTTATCTGGGATCAAGTAGTGCATTTTTCCGCTATTACTATTTTGTATTGGTATACAATCGATTTACAGCCAATTCTAAATTTTCAAATTCAAAACTTTTTGTATATCAGCATCTGGACAGTTATTTTTGCAATTATAGTTGTTTGCGCCTCATACGTATTTGATATCGTTGAATTTCAAATTCGATTTAATAAAAATCATAAACTTAAATATTCACGAAATTACCAAGGCATGTGGCAACGAACATTAATCTCATTAGTTCTAGCATTAGGCATATCTCTTGTTTTTTAACAAAAAAATTTCCCTTTTATCGAGTTCTTGTGGTATAATATTAAGATTTAAATTTATCATATGAACCAAATAGGACAAACCTTAAGCGAGGTCATCAATTTTATTGACGCAAAAGACAAACAGGATCTAAGCCTCAATAAATATCAAGAATTACGAAATATTTTGCTTGTTAAACTGCAAGAAATTAATGATAAAGAATATGAGGAAATCGCTAGTCTGCATTATTATCTTTTAATTTTAGGGCTTCAATTCAATCAAATCAAATTAGACGAAATTGACCGACTTTATATCATGCTACAAAATTATTTTGAAAAAGAAGAAGATAAAATTAAAGGTCAAATTAAAAAAACCAAAAAGAAACAGGTTAAACCCCTGCATTTTCAATTAGCATATTTTTATAAAACTTTTGAGTATTATTATAGTAATTTAGAAAATTTATTTCGCGAACGACTGTTTTTCGACCATGCCAAGAAAGCTTATGCTGATAAATTAAAAATTCTCGCTTCCCAGAGATTTTCCGAACATAAATTTATTGATTATTTTGAATATAAAAGAGCTGAACTTACAAACAGATTTCGAAGCCACTATCTCTTATATACTTTTATCGGTGGTATTGGCATGATTGTTTTTTGGAGAGGAATTTGGGACTTAACTTATATCATTCCCATAATTCAAAATCCCATCGGCTCAATTCTCCTAGGCTTAATTTTAATGGCTATTACTGGATTTATCGCTTCCATTGGGGATCGAAGTATTATTTCTACACAAGATAAATTTGAAGAATAAATTTTCGTAATTCGTGATTTTAAATAATAAGATTTTAAGTGTAATATCTATCTTAGAAAATCTAAAATTTCCAAAGAATTATAAATTATGATTTATTTTCTTGGCCTTGGAACAAATTTAGGAAATAAGGAAAAAAATTTAAAGCTAGCGATTAAAAAACTTTCAGCGATTTTAAAAATTTTGAAAAGATCGAACATTTATGAATCAAAGCCAATGGGACCACAAAATCAGCCTGATTTTTTAAATATGGTAATTAAAGTTGAAACAAATTTAGAACCTTTGAAGTTTTTAGCCATTATCAAAAATATTGAAAAAGAAATGGGCAGAAAAAAAACCGAAAAATGGGAAGCGCGAGTGATTGATGTAGATATCTTAATTTTTAAGGAAAAAGAAGAATATGTGGAAATTAATTTAGGACATAAATTAGAAATACCTCATCCGGGAATATTGGAACGAGAATTTGTTTTAAAACCATTAGAGGAAATTGCTCCAGGACTTTTGAAAAAAATGTATAAAAAAAGTTTTGATGAAATTTTAAAAAATGCTGTTTATACTGTAAAAAACCGTAAATATAAATTATGAAAGAAAAATTTTTTAAATATATAAATTCTGTTCCTTATGTTTTGATAAGCGGTTTTTTATTTCTTTCTCTCTTCTGGCCGACAGGTAATAAATTTGATGTAGGTAGAAGCATTTCCTTAACGCTTTTATTTGGAATAATAACTCTTAGCATTAGCGGATGGCAATTAATAAAGACACTTTACCATGTACCTGCACGACTAATTGATTTTTGGCAAAAACTGTTTCTTTTTGGATTTGTTTCTTTTTCGATTATTTCATTTTTTTTATCGCAAACAGCTAATTTTGGATTTACAGAAGTTTTGATGATGCTAGGAGGAGTTTTGATATTTTTGAGCGTGAATTTCAGTTTGCTGAACGAAGAATCGTTAGCAGTCAGCGCGAATCGGAATTCGCGCTTTCAAAATTGGAAGATACTTTATACATTTTCAGTATTTTTGGCGATATTTGTTTCGTTGTGGGGATATGTTTTGTATTTTGTTTCTCATCATAATCGCGCCTTTGGACTTTTTTATAATCCTGAATTGAAATCAGATGCTTGGCCAAATGCTTTTGCCCTGTTTATTTTGTTATTGTGGCCGATTGTATTTTATTGGTTCGTTAAAAAAAATAACAAAGAAAAAAGAAAAAAATGGATGGAAATTTGTTTTGTCATTACAAAATATTTAGGCTTTTCTTTGATTTTGGCAACCTTTGTTTTGACATTTTCAAGAGCAGGAATGATCGCTTTTGGAGGACAAATAATGCTATTTATCGGATATATAATTTGGACATTTTGTAGAGACGCATTGCAATGCGTCTTTACAAAATGCGTCTCTACAAAATGCGTTTTTATGAAAAAAATAATTCTCCTAATTATCATTACTTTTTTTCTGATTCAAATCGCCCAATTTGGCAGATCGTATTCCCAGAATTCTGTGCTTGAATTTAGCGATCGCGCCCAATTCCAAAATGGAGAGCAGATCACCTCAATTCAAGAAAGAATTGATTTTTGGAAAGGAGCGCTTGAATTAACAAAAAAAGAACCTTGGTTTGGATATGGACCAATGAGTTTTTCATTTGTATATAGAAGCATTCAAAAAGATTGGCTCTCTATTGCCGATCATCCCCATAATTGGTTTTTAAAAATCTCTTCAGAAAGCGGTATCCCAGCAACTATATTTTTTATCTTATTTTTAGCCTCAGTTTTTTTCAAAATTTTAAAAAATTTCCGCAATTTAGATGATGAAAAAAAATTTATCGTTGCCGTTTTATCAATCTCAATTCTAGGTGCAATAGCGCATAATTTAGTAGATTTTAATATGAATTTCGCAACCAATTTCGTGATTTTTTGGGTGATTTTGGCAATTTTAAATAATGATATTTTCGTAGAGACACATTTCGTAGAGACACATTGCAATGTGTCTCTACGAAAAATTATTTTTGTTTCGATTTTTATTGCTACCTTCTTTTTCACAATTTGTGGAGCTTATTATACCAATCAATCATTTATCGGCAGAAAAGCTTTTATTAACAAAAATTTTGCCAAAGCGGAAAAATATTTGAATATCTCTTATAAAACTCCTTTTCCAAGATATCTTTTTTGGGAAAAAGCGGCTGAAGCAATTAAAATTGGAGATTTTCAATCAGCAGAAATTTTTTATCAAAAACAAATTAAAATCAATCCTTGGGATGCGATGACTTATAATTTGCTTGGCGAACTTTATTTTTATCATTTTAATTATAAAGAAAAAGCTTTAGAGAATTTCACCAAAGCTTTGAGCCTGGATCCAAAAAATAATTGGATTTATTACTTAAATTACGCCAAAAATTTAGAATCTTTAGGTAAAATTTCTACTTTAAAAATTTTCAGCGAACAGGTCTTAAAAGAACTTAAACAATATTTACCAAAAGTCGAGCAAAATCTGCATTACACCGCTCAAACCGAAAATCCAAAAAAAGCAATTACGCTTTTAAACATTCTAATTAAATATGACGGAGAGAATAGAAATGAATACTTTAATTTGAGAAATAAAATCAAAACCGCGATAAAAAAATATCAACAATAAATGAAACTTTTTTATCTTGAAATAAGTGATTAATTTGAAAAAGTTTAAAAAAAATTGGAACTTTCTACTTGACAAAAATGAATTATATCTGAGATAATAAAAAACTTTTTATAAATTAATTTTAAAAATATGGGATTAAAAGAATATATAGGTCCTCCGGCAATTGGCTTCACAGCTTTAATAGGAGGAGCTTGTCCTGATACGTCGGTAGATGATGACGCTACATTTGAAGAAGGTACGACTGTGCCTGGAGATGATGACGCTACAGGAGAGCCTCCATATAGCTCTACACCTTTACCATCTTTTAATCAATTTGAATGTCCGGATGGGAATACTATTGAATTATCTTCTTCTGCGACTAACGGATTATATAAAGGTTTCGGACTCGATGCTTCATATCATGTTAAAGCAGTATGCGCGGTCGTTGATACTATTAGAGCAAAATCACAAGAATTAACTTCAGATCAAGGGATAGAATCAGGAGGAAGTGCGATTGAAGCAACTGGACAATTTTTAGATGATCAATATAAAGATCCTACTTATAATAGTGAAACGCCATGTGATAGATATAAAAATCCTTGTACTTATACTGATGCTAATGGTAAAGAAGCAATTATAGTACAATGTTTTCATCCTGGCGAAGAACCTGATGGATATATATCAAATAGTGGAGATGTATGTGTGTTCTCATATGTAGATGTAAATGGTTCAGTAGCATGGCAAATTGCTAGTCATGTAGGATGTTTGTTAGGAGATACTGAAACAACTGGACTTGGTATTGAAGCAACAGGAAGTTTAATTGGTACGGGTATTGATGGCACAGTTATGACTGGA
>MFXJ01000017.1:4768-6022 GCA_001787465.1 Candidatus Peregrinibacteria bacterium RIFOXYB2_FULL_32_7
ATTAAATTTTTTCCTCCCCTTCCAAAAATCAAAAAATCGTGCTACATTATTCATGCAACTAATAGTCAACATGGATAATCCGATTAAACTTTTTTCCGGCACATCTCATCCAGCTTTAGCGGCAGAAATCAGTGAACATTTAGGCGTCAAAGTTTCTGAAATGAAAATTTCCCGTTTTGCGTGTGGCGAAATTTATGCCAAATCTGTTAATTCTGTACGTGGCGCTGATGTCTATATAATCCAAACCGCGACTCAAAATGTAAATGAAGATTATATGGAGCTTTTTATTATGATTGATGCCTTAAAAAGATCATTCGCGAAATCCATCCATGTTGTTATCCCTCACTTCGGCTATGCTAGGCAAGATCGAGTCGCTAGTCCAAGAGAACCAATTACAGCTAAATTGATAGCTGACTTGATCCAAGCCTCTGGAGCTGATCATGTAATAGGCATGAAATTTCATTCTGAACAGATTCAGGGATTTTTTGATTTTCCAGTTGATAATTTAAATCCTGACAAAATTTTTTGTGATTATTTTAAAAAGAAAAATTTAAAAGATCTCGTAGTTGTTTCAGCTGATGCTGGCGGAGCAAAAGATGCCAAAAAATTTGCGGATAAACTTGGAGCTAATTTAGCCATTATTCATAAAAATCGACCTAATCATAATATTGCCGAAGTAATGCATGTTGTTGGCAATGTGAAAAATAAAACCTGTTTAATTTACGATGATATGATTGATACGGCCGGTTCTGTTTTTGGCGCTAAGCAAGCTTTGGAAAGAAATGAGGCTAATCCTGACATCTACTTAGCCGCTACTCATGCGATTTTTTCAGGTTCAGCCATACAAAGACTTAAAGAAGCGAATTTCAAAGAAGTAGTTATCACGAATACAATTCCAGTCGATAAAAATGCTTTTCCAGGATTGAAAATTCTTTCCGTTGCGCCTCTAATGGCTAATATTATTCGGAATGTGCATGAAGGGAAGTCAATTACCGGAGTAATTCAAGGTGAATTTTAAATTTTTAAATATGAAAATTTTTATTGGTTCTGATCACGGCGGTTTTGAACTCAAAGAAATTTTAAGAGAGTATTTAGCATCTCAAAATCATGAAGTTTCTGATGAAGGCTGTTTTTCAACTGACAGTGTTGATTACCCAGATATCGCCAAAAAAGTCAGTAAAAAAGTTTTGGAGAATAAAAATTCAAAAGGGATTTTAATGTGCGGAACAGGTATTGGCATCTCAATTTCAGCCA
>MFXJ01000017.1:6031-11560 GCA_001787465.1 Candidatus Peregrinibacteria bacterium RIFOXYB2_FULL_32_7
AAGGAATTAGAGCGGCTCTTTGTGGAAACGAATACATGGCTAAAATGGCCAGAGAACATAATGACGCGAACATCCTCTGTCTTGGCGGACGAGTTATAGGTTCAGAACTAGGAAAAAGCATCATTGACACTTTTTTAAAAAATAAATTTAACGACGAAGAAAGGCATAAAAGAAGAGTTGAAAAGATGGAGGAGAAATGAAAGTTAAATTTGCTTTCCCCCTCAATTCATAATACAATTCAAGCCACATCAAATTTAAAAAATTAATATGTCTTTGCCTGTCAAATTGACTCCGATGCTGAAACAGTATTTTGATATGAAGGAGAAATATAAAGGGTCAGTGCTTTTTTTTCGTTTAGGAGATTTTTATGAAATGTTTGGAGATGATGCGATTGAAGTTTCAAAACTTTTGAGTTTAACTTTAACTGCCCGTGGCAAAGACGAATCAAAAATTCCCATGTGTGGCGTACCTTATCATGCTGGCCGAAGATATATTGCTAGATTGACTAAGCTTGGCAAGAGCGTAGCTATTTGTGAACAATTGACTGATCCAAATCTACCAGGGATTGTGGAACGGGATGTCGTTCGAATTATTACTCCAGGAACAACTTTTGATGAATATATTTTGGATAATAAAACCAATAATTTTATTGCTAGTTTGGATGTTAATAACGAGAATTTTGGATTTGCCTTTGCTGATATTACAACCGGCGAGTTTAACGTTACTGAAATAAAAGGTTTAGAGAATTTAAAATCAGAATTAACTAAGATTAAACCAGCCGAACTTTTGATAACAAATTATCTTTTATCAGATGAAAAATTAAAAATCTTTTTTGAAAAATTTGAAAGATTACATTTAACTTTAGTGGAAAAAACTAATAGCGCTGAAGAATTTTTAAAAAATCATTTTAAAATTAAAAATTTAGAAAGTTTTGGGATCGTTAATTTGAAAGAAGGATTAAATGCGGCATCAATGCTACTAACATATTTGAAAGAAACACAAAAAACAGCTATTGAGCATGTACGGGAAATAAAAAAATATACGGTTTCTGATTATATGATCTTAGATGAGTCAACAATTTTCAATCTCGAACTTTTATATACCATGCGGGAAGGGAAAAAAGAAGGATCTTTAATTCAAGTAATTGACGACACTTTAACTTCAATGGGGGGTCGAATGCTTAGATCGTGGATGCTCAAACCTTTAATAAATGCCGAAAAAATAAATTATCGGCTAGAAGGCGTTACTGAATTTTTTGAAAATCATAATTTAAGATCTGATTTGGAAATTTTACTCAAAGATATTTTGGATATTGAAAGAATTTTAGGAAAAATCGGTTGCGGAAGTGCTAATGCTCGAGATTTGGTAGGACTAAAAGAATCTTTAAAAAAAATCACACCAATTAAAAATTTGATCTCCAATCTCAAATCTCAAATCACCAAAGATATTTTGGAGAATTTAGGTAATTTTGATGAATTAGTACAACTTTTAGATTCGGCTTTGCTTGATGAGCCAGCGGCCATGATTAAAGAAGGTGGCATGATTAAATTTGGGTTTCATAAAGAACTTGACGAACTAAAGTCTATTACCAGCAACAGCAAAGAACTTTTACAAAAAATGCAAAAAGAGGAAATTGAAAAGACCAAAATTCCGTCACTTAAAGTCAGATTTAATAAAATTTTCGGCTACTACATTGAAATTAGCAAAGCGAATTTGAAAAAAGTACCGGATTATTATATTCGACGACAAACTTTGGTAAATGCTGAACGGTTTATTACGCCTGAATTAAAAGAATATGAAGAGAAAATTCTTGGCGCGGAAGAAAAAATGATGGAAATTGAATATCAATTATTTTTGGAATTAAGAGAAAAAATCATCACCCAAATTGCGGAAATTCAAAAAGCGGCAAAAATGATTGCTAAACTGGATGTAATTTTAAATTTTGCCAGAATCGCAGTTAAAAAAAATTATGTCAGACCGATTTTAAATAATGACAATTTTTTAGAAATCAAATCAGGCAGGCATCCGGTAATTGAAGAACAAAGTTTTTCAGATGATTTTATTCCAAACGATATTTTTTTGGACAACTCAAAAAATCAAATCGCTTTAATCACTGGTCCGAATATGTCAGGCAAGTCAACATATTTAAGACAAACCGCTTTAATTGTTTTGCTGGCTCAAATTGGCTCTTTTGTCCCAGCAGAAAAAGCTTTAATTTCAGTTGTGGATCGAATTTTTACCCGTGTTGGCGCTAGCGATAACTTATCAAAAGGACAATCGACTTGTATGGTGGAAATGCAGGAAGCCGCGAATATTTTACATAACGCTACCGATAAAAGTTTAATTATTTTAGATGAAATCGGACGTGGCACCTCAACTTATGACGGCGTTTCAATTGCTTGGGCGATTTTTGAACATATCCACGATTCTATCAATGCCAAAACCTTATTCGCGACTCATTACCACGAACTAATTTCCGTAGCAGAAAAACTTTCAAAAGCAAAAAACTTCAGCGTAGCGGTAAAAGAAAAAGAAGATGGAGTCGTATTCCTACATAAAGTGGTAGAGGGAGGAATTGATAGAAGTTATGGGATTGAAGTGGCGAAATTAGCTGGACTTCCAACCTCTGTAATTGCTCGAGCCAATGATATTTTGAATGATTTAGAAAAAGACACAGTAGAAGTCGGCATTCAAAAAACTTTACGAAAGATAAGACCAGTTGCTGATAATCAAGCTAGTCTTTTTACACATCAACCTGAAGAACATCAAGCAATTAAAGAATTGCGAAATTTAGATCCAAACCAAATGACACCTTTACAAGCCTTGCAAAAAATTGCTGAATTAAAGAAGATGTAGAGCCGCCTTTTCATACACTTTCATCGTCTCTTCCGCGCATTTCTGCCAACTAAATTTTTTAGATTGAAGGAGCGATTTTTCTTCTAATTTCTTTCGTAAATCTAAATCTTTAGTTAAAGTAAAAATTTTATCCGCGATATCATTAATAGAGAAAGGATCAAGATATAAAGCCGCGTCCCCAGCCACTTCCGGGAGAGATGAAACCTTTGAAGTTATCACGGATTTCCCACAAGACATCGCTTCCACAACCGGCAAACCGAACCCTTCATAAAACGACGGATAAACAATAAAATCAGAAGCGTTAATGAGCGCATTTTTATCATTTTCATCAACATAACCTAAAAAAATTATGTCTTGTTCTATTTTTTTTTCTTTAATAAATTTAAAAATTTCATCATAAAACCAGCCTTTTTTACCACAAATAACTAATTTTTGAACAATTTTTTCCTGTTTTTTAAGTTCATAAAAAGCTTTAACTAATTGAAAAACATTTTTTCTTGGCTCAATTGTTCCTAAAAATAAAATAAAAGGATGAAATAAATGATATTTTTCTTTAAACTTTTGAATTTTTTCAAAATCTTTAATCGGAAATAATTTTTCGTGATCAACTCCGTTATAAATAACATGAATACGGTCAGGATCAAATTTATATTTATTTAAAAAATCATTTTTTGTATTTTCAGAAACACAAATTATTTGATCCGCATATTTGCTGATTTGCTGAAAACGACATTTATCTACAAAAGCATTTTTTTTACTATGATACTGCGGAAACATCACCGCGCTTAAATCATGAATAGTAGCAACCGTTGGTTTTCGTGTCGGAGATTGCATGTTATCTGACACATGAAAAACATCAACATTCTTTACAAAAAAATCTAAACTTGGCCATCTCCATAAAATCCAAGACATAATTAAAGGCCGCCGTGGAATTTTATATAAAGAAAAATTTAAATTTTTAGTATTTTTAAAAAGTTTTTCTACAGCTTTTAAATTTTTATAACTGCGAAAATTAAAACCATAAGCAGTGAACTCGTGGTTCACGATTCGTAATTTGCCTGTCCGCCTCCGATGAAACGAAGGCGGATGATTTATAAATTCCTTTAATAAATTAAATCTATATTGACCGATACCAGTTTTTGGTTCAGCTAAAGCGGTAATATCAAAAGCAATATGCATATTAAGTTAAAACACTAAAAATTTCGGCAGATTTTCAAACTTCCCGATTTTTCCAATTATTCCCAAAATTCCAGTAGAAATTTTCTGATCATAAATATCTTTAAAATGCGTATATTCTTCAGATTTTTGTTCAATTTCTTTATCAAGCCTTTTAAATTCAGTATAAGCCTCAATAAATCTCAAGTCATGAGCCGCTTTTTGATCTTGATGCCTTAATTCAAAAATTTTATTTAAAAATGTTCTTAAATCAATAAAGCAATCTTCCAAATTTTCACTGCTTATTTTGGCTGACAAACATTTCACTTTCAAATCAATTAAATTATCTGCAGTGTCTTTATCTTCCTTTTTAAGCAAACGATAAGCTTCAATCGTATACGGCACATTATCACAATAATATTGGATCGCAATCAGCAAATCAGACCAAAGTCTTTCTAAATGTTTTTTTTGCGAAAAAAGATAATTATAAAAACCAGCAAAAAGAAGTCCGAAAATAATTATTAAAGCTGATAAAATTAATAAAATAATCTGAAAAATTGTCATAAATTTAAATTAGAATGCTAAAAACATAATACTAAGAAATTAAACTTTTTAAAATCTCTTTTACAGCTTTCAAATGAATAATTTCCTCATCCCCTCTTGAACGCGCGAATTCATATTCGCGCTCCTCGAATTCATATTCGCGCTCCTCGAATTCATATTCGCGCTCCCCAAATTCATATTCGCGCCTTCCAAATTCTCTCCCCCCATTTTTCTTTTTTAAATCATCTATTTTTGAAAGCAAATTTTTTCCATTCAAATTTTCCTGATACAAGATTTGTCCACCATATTTTTTAATAAAATCTTCAGCATTCTCAATTTGATCACCTCTGCTTGCAAATTTAGACAAGGGGATTAATAAAACTTTTTTCTGCAAACAGGCAAATTCCGCCAAAGCATTAGCTCCAGCCCGAGAAATAATTAAATCAGTCAAAGCATAAAAATCAGCCAAATTTTCATCTACATATTCAAATGATCTATAATTACCATATAGCTTATAGGCATGCCTAACGCTAGCAACATTACTAACATTAACAACATTACTTTCTAAATTTTTCCTTTTTCCTATTATATGAATTACCTGAAACCTTTTCAAAATTTCTTCCAGCACTTCAAATATCACCTCATTAATCGCCTGAGCCCCTAATGATCCTCCCATAACCAATAAAACCGGTTTTTTATCATCAAATCCTAATAATTTTCTGGCTTTTTCTTTACTACCAGACAAAATTGATTTTCTGACCGGAATGCCAACAACTGTTATTTTTTTATTTTTAAAATATTTCTTTGATATTTCATTAGCTAACAAAATTTCATCTGCAAAAAATGAACATATTTTATTTGCCAGTCCGATAGAAATATCTGATTCATGCAAAACAATTCTTTTTCGAAGAAAGAATCCAGCAATCACAACTGGAACGCTTACGTATCCACCTTTACTAAAAATCACATCAGGAT
>MFXJ01000017.1:11626-12372 GCA_001787465.1 Candidatus Peregrinibacteria bacterium RIFOXYB2_FULL_32_7
TAATATTGACAAAACCATTATGAATCCAGTATTTCACAGGAGGATGCCCTGTTGCCGCATGAGACTGGGCAATCTCATTCTCATGATGGGGGAATACCAAATCCCTCCCGCCTCCATGAATGTCAAAATATTCCCCAAGATATTTCTGCCCCATTGCGGAGCATTCTATGTGCCAGCCGGGCCTCCCCTTTCCCCAGGGGCTATCCCACCACGGCTCTCCGGGCTTGCTTGCCTTCCACAGGGCAAAATCAAGGGGGTCTTTCTTCTTCTCGTCTATCTCAACCCTTGCACCGCTTAAAAGCTCATCCGTATTTTTCCCTGAAAGACTGCCATACTCTGTAAATTTTCTTACAGAATAAAAGACATCTCCATTTGCCTGATATGCATACCCTTTTTCAATGAGTTTTTTTATCATCTCTATCATCTCAGGGATATGCACTGTCGCCTTTGGTTCACAGTCTGGGATTTCAATACTGAGTGCATTCATATCAGTATAAAATTCTTTTATATACCTCTCTGCAATCTCCTCTGAAGAGACCTTTTCTTCGTTTGCCCTCTTTATAATCTTATCATCCACATCTGTAAAGTTTCGGACATAGGTTACTTTATAACCAAGATATTTTAAATACCGATATATAATATCAAAGACAATTGCAGCCCTGGCATGCCCTATGTGGCAGAGGTCATAGACAGTAACACCGCATACATACATCCTGACTTCACCCTCTACAATGGGCTTGAAGGCT
>MFXJ01000018.1:0-147 GCA_001787465.1 Candidatus Peregrinibacteria bacterium RIFOXYB2_FULL_32_7
AATCGAGAAGCAATGGCGCAAGTGCTGAAGTGGTTAATTTACTTGGGACTGAAAAGGTTTCTACCGGTTGGCAGCCCAAGTTTTCAATCAAAAGAGAGCTGGGCGCATACGCTCCATCAGAGACTTTTTGGTTTAGTGATGGCGATG
>MFXJ01000018.1:291-433 GCA_001787465.1 Candidatus Peregrinibacteria bacterium RIFOXYB2_FULL_32_7
TGTTTATAGTCATACTCATAGTTTGTGTCGAGACAAAGAGTGAGAGCATGAGTAGGGAGAGATAGTTAATCTGTTTGTTGTTTTTCATAATAAAAGATTCCTTTTAAATTGTTTGTATTATTAAGATTGATTTTTATTTATA
>MFXJ01000018.1:460-8885 GCA_001787465.1 Candidatus Peregrinibacteria bacterium RIFOXYB2_FULL_32_7
ATGCAAGCGATTTTTGTGCCTTGCCGTTTTTCGATAATTTCTACAAAATTTGAGGCTTCGTGCATAGCTTCATGTGTTCCGGTATCAAGCCAAGCATTGCCTCTTCCTAGAAGTTCAACTTTTAATTCTTGATTTTGCAAATATATTTTATTTAAATCTGTTATTTCTAGTTCGCCTCTTTTGGAAGGTTTTAAATTTTTGGCAAAATTTATGACTTTATTATCATAAAAATAAATTCCAGGGATTACATATTTTGATTTTGGATTTTTAGGTTTTTCTTCAATATCCAAGACTTTTCCAGTTTCGTCAAAATTAACTACCCCATAGCGTTCGGGGTCTTTTACTAAATATCCAAATATAATTCCTCCATTTTTTAATTTAGTACATTTTTGAAGTTTATCAGAAAATCCATGGCCATAAAAAAGATTATCTCCCAAAATTAAACAAACACAGTCTTTTCCAATAAATTTTTGTCCAATAATAAAAGCTTGAGCTAGTCCTTCAGGTTTTGCTTGTTCGGTGTACTTAATTGAAATTCCAAGTTGCGAACCATCTTCAAGAAGTTCTTTGAATTTTGGTAAATCTTTAGGTGTTGAAATAATTAAAATTTCCTTTATCCCAGCTAACATTAAAGTTGAAAGCGGATAATAAATCATTGGTTTATCATAAATAGGCATAAGTTGTTTACTTATAGCCTTTGTAATAGGATAAAGTCTTGTCCCTGAACCGCCAGCGAGGATAATACCTTTCATTTCATAAATTTTAAATTTTTTGGTACCAAAGAATAGTTTTCCTTATTCCTTCTTGAAAATCAATTTTGGATTTCCAATTAAGTTCTTTTTTTAGTTTTGTGGCATCAATGGCGTATCTGAAATCATGACCTTTTCGATCCTCAACATATTTGATATAATTTTCATTTTTTTCAAATGCTTTGAGTAAAATTTTAGCAATTTCTAAATTAGTTTTTTCTCCTTTAGCGCCAATTAAATAAGTTTCGCCGCTTTTTCCTTCTCGAAAAATTAAATCTACAGCATCGCAATGATCTTCAACATAAATCCAATCGCGGATATTTCTACCTTTTCCGTAAACAGGAACTTTTTCATTATTCATTAAATTTTTGATAAAAAGTGGAATTAATTTTTCTTGATGCTGATAAGGTCCATAATTATTTGAACAATTACTAATAGTGATATTTAGTCCATAAGTACGATGATAGGCTCTGACCAAATGATCTGAAGCGGCTTTTGAAGCTGAATAAGGACTGCTTGGACGATACGGGCTTTTTTCTGTGAAATATCCAGTAATCGGTAAATCTCCATAAACTTCATCAGTTGAGATATGATGAAATTTTCTCACTTTGAATTTTAAAGCTAAATCAAGTAGATTAGCAGTGCCAACGACATTAGTCATCACGAAAATATCCGGATTCTCAATACTATTATCAACATGGCTTTCAGCCGCGAAATGAATAATTCCATCAATTTGATATTTTTCAAAAATCTTTTTAAGAGCTTGTTTATCGACAATATCAACTTTTTCGAAGCTGAAATTAGCTAAGTTTTTAATTTCAAGATTTTTTAAAGATCCAGCATAGGTGAGTTTGTCAACGCAGATATAATGAATATTTGGATTTAATTTAACGTATTTATTTAAATAATTAGCTCCAATAAATCCAGCACCGCCGGTAATAAGGATAGTTTTGAAATTCATTTAGAATTTGGAATTTGGAATTTGGAATTTGGATCTTTTTCATGTCTGATTTCGTCGACTTCTTCATCTTTTTTGCCGCAACCTTTATATAATTTATCTGGGGAATTGAAGTAATAGGCGCCTTTTTTTGAAATACATTTATAGCCATGCACTATTCCTGGTGGGACTAAAATTGTTGAGGGATTACTTTCTCCTACAACCATTTTTTTATGTTCGTTATATGTCTTTGACCATGGTCGATTATCCCAAAGATACATTTCAAAATCGCCAGGACCAGTAAATTGAAAAAGATCGCTTTGAAAAACGTGTTCATGTGGTCCACGCACGACACCATGATGAGAATAAGAAAAATAAGTCATAGCTGGATTTGAATTAATTTCATCCATGCGATAAGTTTCTATTACAAAGCCGCGATCATCTTCATATTTTTTGAGAGATTTTATAATTAATCCTTGCATAATTAAGAAAAAAGTATTTAGAAAGCAATATCATCTTTCATTTTATACACCATCTCTTCAACATTCAATAATTTAATTCCAGGAATTTTTTTGGCTTTTGCTGTATTCATTCCGCCATAAAGAGGTCTTTTAGCCGCGGTTTTGAAATCATTTGATTTGGCTTTTAAAATTAAATTTGGATCATAGCCGAAAATTTCAGCAATTTTTCTAGCATAAGCAAATCGATTGATCATTTCAGTTCCAGAAATATGATAAGTTCCTGATAAATTTTGATCTAAAAATACTTCGATATTTTCAACAACATTTCTAGTTAAAGTTGGATTGCCATATTGATCATCAACTATTTTCAAAGATTCTCTATTTTTTAATTTTTCAAGCAGTCTGGCAACGAAATTCATATTGTCATATTTGATATCAGCTAGCCAAGCTATACGAAGGATTAAATAATTTTTTAAATTTTCTTTAATAATTTTTTCTGCGTTAAGTTTGTGTTGTCCATAAACATTTAAGGGATTTGGGGAATCATCTTCGCTGTAAGGGCCATGATTACCGTCAAAAATATAATCTGTGGAGAAAAATATCAATTTTACCTGATGTGTTTTGCAAAATTTAACTATATTTTCAGTGCCTTTAACATTGATAGCAAAAGATAAATTAGGTTTTTCTTCGCAACCGTCAACGTGGGTATAGGCCGCTGTTAAAATAATAACTTCTGGCAGGTAATCTCCTAAAACTTTTTCTAAATTGCCATTAATCAGATCGTATTTAAAGTCAAAATCTCCTTCTATGCCACTGATTTTAATTTCATATTTGTCTTTTTTCTCAGAAAGGATTTTGTAAGCGCAAGATCCAAGTTGGCCATTGCCGATGATTAGGATTTTCATGTATTTAGAAGATTTGGAAGTATTTTTATTTTAACATATTTATTTTTAAAATTCAGCCTCTTGTATTTTAAGGTCAATTTGTTTTGCGATTTCTAAAATTTTTGCAATTTCCGGAGGATTAAGAAATTTTTGATAAGTTTCATTTTTAAATTCTTCATATATCAGATCGTTTTCAGGTCTTAATCCATTTTTTTCAGCTAAAATATATGAATATGCTATTTTCGCTCTTTCAGTTTGTTTTAAGCTTATAAATTCTAAAATTTGATATTTAACTCTTTCCTTTTCATTTTCTGTTAATTTTATTTTTTCTATTTTTAATTTTTCTAATAAAGAAAATATTTTAATGGCAGTCTGGTCTTCGGTATTTGTTGGATTTTTTAAATCAACGGTATTGATCCCTTGGCCTAAAAGGTCAATGAGTAAGATTAATTTATTAGCATCGGAAAGATTTTCATATATTGCGTTTAATTTACCTTCAGAAATAGGAGAATAATTCGCTTTAAGTAAATTTTCTTGAATAATTTGTTTTTCATCATAACTAAATTTGATTGTCAGATTATGAATAAGCATTAAATAAAATGTTTGTTCTGTTTTTGACAATTTTCTCCCTATCAATTGCATTATTAAAACATTTACAAAAGCTTTTACAGATTCTGGAGGTAGATTTTTTATGAAAGTAAAACTGATTGCTTTCGTAATATCAAATAAAGAATTAAATGATATTAGATTAAGGGCAATCGCTTCTTTTATATAAGCAAATAATCCTGGCAATTCTTGAATCCATCCTTTTATTCCTTTTTCCTGTAAAAGCATATCTGATAATAAAACTATTCCATTTCCAAGCTCATAATTAGGATTGAATTTGTCTAATTGATTATAAATATCACTATCTTCAAGATAATCATTGTCTTCTAAAACATCATATAAATCAATTTTTGTGAAAGCAGCTTTATCAGTAATATAAGCTGAAAATTTATTTTTATCTTTATAAAATAATAAAAAATTACGTAATCTTTCTTCAAAAACAATTCTTAGGCTTTTTAGATTTTTAGGATCTGAAGAAAGAATTAGAGCTTTCCGAAAATCATCTAAGGTAAAATTAAGAATGTCGCATAAATTTTCTTCTATTCGCTCTTTGGGATCCGAAATAGATCTAGAAATAATTATTAAATCTATTGTTTCTCCCGATGTTGTTGAATTTGGAAAGAGATAAAAAATGTTAGAAGTGTCGGAGTTATTTAAAAAATTTTGCACATGTGGATTTGAAATGCTTAATTCTTCTGGCAATATATTTCTTAGCAAAAAGTAATATAAAAAAATATAATCTGTTTCATTATCAAATTCTTCCTTTACTTTTTCAGGTGTAATAATGTTTGCAAAATATTGGAAAATACGTTCGCGGATTTGACGATTTTTTATATTTATTAAGTAGTCAGTGTCATTTTTTAATAGTGAAATAGCAGATCTTAACTGAGATGTTTCTGAAAATATCATACGATTTTCTATTATTTTTGTTAAAATTTCTTCAATGTTTTCAATTTTTTTTCTATTTAATAATTCAACAAATATTTTAATTAATAATCCTTCATCAAGGAAAGATTTTTCTAATAAAAGTTCAAAAATTTCTTTTAAATTATCGTTATCAGATTTTATTAATAATTCGCAAAATAAAGTTTGCGAAGAAGATAAATAAGTTTCTGATAAAATATCGTTTTTAAATTTATCGAAATAAAAATTAGTTAATATATTAATATAATCTTGATTTTTTGATTTTAAAATAATTTCAAAAAGTTCTTCTATGCCATAAAAAAAGTAATTTGCTAAATTATCAGGAATAAGTCCTATAATTTTTTTACTGAAATATAAAGTTAAATCTTGAGCTTCTTTTGGAGGTAATATTTCTAAAAGAGCGAGAATATCTTGCATATGTAGAAGTAAGGAATCCTTATCTTGACATTCTTCTTTTAATAATTGTTGTAAAAAATCTAATTCTGATCTTTTTTGAATAAATTTATATGAAGCTTTTTTAATTAATTTATTTTTCTCCGTAAATCCATTTGCATATGTGATTGTGGTAATAGCAAAAATACATTGTCTTAAAAATCCTTTTTTTTCTATCGATAAATCTTTTTTATTAAGAAGATTTTTTAAGGTGGAATATAAATCCCGTCTTCTTTTTATTGATAAATAGCCATAGTTTTTACCTGAATAGGAGGTAGAGTCAAAGAATCTTAATTCAGTGCATAAATTTTGTATGAATAAGTCTTGATCCCCAACATCAATATCATTAATAATAAAATCTAATAATTCTGCTTTCATTTCTTCATATTTTTGCTGTATAGCCTCTTTAGTATATATAAATTTTCCTTCATAATTTTCTAGATCGGAATTTATAATAATAATCCCTTCAGGTGGATTTGTAATTATTTCTAAAAATTGTTTATAGTAATTTTTTCTTTTTTCAGATTCCTCCCTTTTCTCTTTTTCCGCATCTGCATCTGCATCTGCAACCGCATCAATTTCACTATTTTCTGCTTGAAAGATAAATTGTTTTTGAGTTTTATTTACAGTATTTTCATTTTGAAAATTTTCTTCATCTTCACTTTCGATTTTATTATCTGTTGTTACTGGATTGTCTCCCATAATATCAATTTGATACCATCCATATCCAACTAAATATATTTCCAGCCAACCATGTGGGTTGAAGACGTTAGATTGATCAGATATATGACCAGTTGCGGCTCGACAAGGGATGTCTTGTATTCTAAGTAGTGTTAAAGCAACTATAGTTCTCATGTCGCAGTCAGCTAATCTTTCTTCTGCTGGTAAATTTAATATATATTCAGCATAATGTTGACTGCCATTTAATCGATCAAAATTTTCTTGAGTTTGTTTGGCTACTAAATTGCTTGAATCTGCCCATTTTATATTGTTCCCAACCCAAGTTAAAGTTGATTGTATCTTGTTAAAATCATTTAAAACAGAATTATTGCTTAATAGAGTTTGGGCATCTGAACTTAAATTTATGTCATTATGTTTTGTGTAAAATTCTGTAAATTGATCATTCTCAGGAGTGAAATCATTATTCTCAAGTTGTCTAAATGGAATATCAAAAAAATTACATTTATATTTGATATTAAAAATTCTTGCCGGTTCTTCAATTTTTATTGAAAAATCTCCATTATTATCTTTTCTTAACTCATATTTTGCTTGAGGTTCAAGTATAATTGAATCTTCTATTAATTTCCCTGGTTTTGGCACGAAAATATTAGCTTCATTTGTAATTTGCATTTCTATATCTACATCATGTGCTGAAAAGTTTTTTTCTAAATTATTTTTCGTTGGATCATCTGGCGGTTGTTGCTGATTTATCCAATATACGCCATTAAATTGATTAAAAGTTCTTGATTTAAAATATATATCGCCAAATTGACCATTATATTTTTCACCATTTAACTTAAAAGTAAAAGCAGATATGAAAAAATCTATTGCTTCATTTTTTTCTATATTTGGTTTGTATTTTTCAGTTGCATTAAGTCCATTAGTTAATCTTCTTTCTTCTATTTTTTTCTCTAAATCCTTTTTTTCTTCTGAGGTTATTTGATTTAAATATTTTTTGTCGCTGGCAAAGAAAATTAATAAATCTTCTTTTGTATAGCCAGCTTTTAAATAAAGATTTAATAATTTTTTAAAAATTTCATCTTTAAAATTTCCTTCTTCGTATTCCTTTTTTAATTTTGGAGAAATAAGCGTGTCCAAAATATTTTTTAAAACTTGTTGATCAATAAAATTATTATCAATAGCAATGTTAAGTATAGTTAGCGTTTCTTCTAAATTTAATCTTGAAATAATATTAAACCAATTTACTTCAGTTTTTTCTTCAGATTCAATTTTTGCCGCCAGCCATTTCGTAAATTCTTTTAAGTCTAATTGCCCTTGTTGATGAAGATTATTTAAAATTCTTATATCATTATTTGTAAATGCGTCTAGCTTTTTAAGATATTCAACTAACTGATAAACAATAGGCTCTTTTTCTTTATTGATTTTTGATAATTTAAGTTTTTTTTCATATCTGGTTATTACTTGTCCTCTGGCAAAATCTAATTGAGAAATTATTTCATTTATTTCTTTAGTCAAAATATCTGATAGTTCGTTTGGATTTTGGCTTGTTACTCTATTTAGAGCGTCTAATTTCTTCTCCAATTCCTTAATTTGACTTAATTTAAATTTAGTAAATGAAGTTAAAATATGTTCGTAGCGAGACATTAACAGATCAAAATTTTTTCTAATACTTGTATTTATAGTCGGTACTGCGACCTGATCTCTAATGTTATCAATTATAGTTTTTATTTCTGCTAAAGCTTCTTCTCCTTTTTTTATTTCTTCTATTTTACTTATTCGTTTTTCATGAATTAAACTATTAAAATAACGAGCAATATTTAAAAAGGCATCTGCTACTTGAAGCGAATAATATAATAAAATTTCTGTTTTTTGAAATGGCTTCAGTCCTTTTTCAAATTTCAAATTTTTTAAAACATTTTTGGCAAAAAGCGCATAATCAAAAGCTTCTTCTGTATCAAATTTGTCTAATTGTTTTTTCGAGTCTTGTATTAATTCGGCAATTTCTAGCCCTGAGTATTCACGTGAATTTTTTTCTGGTTCGACGCTCATTTTAAAATTTAATTAAGACTTGCAACTCTATGCACTTCATCAAGCGTGGTAATACCGGCAAGTATTTTTAAAATGCCATCCTCGCGCATTGTTAGCATGCCTTTTTGTCTTGCTAATTCAATGAATTTAATCTGGCTGGCTTCTTTGAGAATTAAATCGCGTACTTGAAAATCAATGGTTAAGATTTCGGTTATTTGAACTCTGCCTCTATATCCAGTTTTACTGCATTTATCACAGCCAGCTCCGCGAGGGAGTTTGTCTGGTATGATAATATTTTTTAAATCTGGTTTAATTTGTTGCATGGCGTGTAGTGATTCCTCAATTTCTTTTTTTGTTGAATCATCAATTTTTTGCAAAACTTTGCAATTTTCGCAGATTTTTCTTACTAATCGTTGTGCGATGATAATATGTAAAGCTGGAGCTAACATAAATGGCTTGATCCCAAAATTAAGAATTCTTGGTATCGTGCCAATAGCGCTATTGGTATGTAAAGTGCTTAATAAAACATGTCCGGTTAAAGCTGCTTGCACAGCAGTTTCAGCCGTATCTTCATCGCGGATTTCACCGACCATCACTACATCAGGATCCTGACGCAAGATTGATTTCAGACCAGCGGCAAAAGTATAGCCTCGTTTTGCATTAGTTTGGCTTTGAGAAATCCCTTTTAAATGATATTCAATTGGATCTTCTAAGGTAATAATT
>MFXJ01000018.1:8891-12308 GCA_001787465.1 Candidatus Peregrinibacteria bacterium RIFOXYB2_FULL_32_7
CTAGGATCATTGAACTGTTCGAGCATTGAATAAAGAGTGGTAGTTTTACCAGATCCGGTAGGACCAGTGACAAGAATCATTCCATGTGAAATTTGACAACTTTTCTGGACATGATTTAAGTTATCTTCTCTAAGTCCTAAGGTCTTGATATCAATAAATCCGCCTTTTTTATCTAATAATCGACAAACAAAAGTTTCACCATATTCGGTTGGAAGCGCTGAAACTCTAATATCAATTTTTCGATCATTGACAAGCAAATAATATCTTCCATCTTGAGGGATGTTATCGACGTTAAGTTGCATTCCAGCTTTATATTTTAATTGATTGACTAGATTTTTATAAATCTTTTGATCAATTTCAAAAATATTATGCATCATGCCATCGATACGAAATCTCACAGTAACAACACCATTATCTTCTGGTTGATAATGTATATCTGAAGCACCAGTTTTTAAAGCGCCAACGTTGATTTTATTTAATCCTTCTTCTGAGGTTAATTTTTCAAGTTCATATTTCAAATCTTGCAAATTTTGAATTTCAATATCAAAACTAGCAATCTTTTCTTCGTTTATTAAGTTTTTTGTTATAATTTCTTTATGTTCTACTAATTTTGATTTTATGCCTTGAATAGCATTTTTGATACTAGTATCAGATGATAAGCTGAAATTAAGAAGATAACCTTTTGATCTTAAATCTTCGATTATTTTTTTAGTTTCTTCTTTGTCAGGATCAGTAAAAGCAATACGCACTTTCTTCCCAGAGATGAAAAATGGGATTATTAAATTTTTTTCTGCTGTATTGATATCAATTAATTGAAATACATCAGAATTAATGGGAAATTTAGATAAATTGATATAAGCTAAATTTAACTCTTTTGCTTTATTGGCTACAGCTTGTTCTTTTAATTGTTCATTAACAACTGTTTGAGCTGAAGAGCCTTGATTTTGACCAGTAATTGTATTTGTAGTGTCTTTTTCTGCCATAAATAGTTGGAGATATTATTTTAATATCTAGCTATTATAGCAGAAAAGCATATTTTTATCTAACTTTTTTCATTATTTCCACGACAATTTTCGCTTCGTCTTCAGTAAGACCGATATCAATGAAATCTTTAACACTTAATCCTTTTATTTGTTCTGTTTGACTTAAATTAGCTTTTGTTAATTTTTCTATAATTTCTTTTGAAAAATCAGTGATTTCATTAATAGTTTTTGCTTCAATTTTATCTGAAATATTTTCTGTTGCTTCAACATCAAGGATATCAACTTCAAGTCTAGTTAATTTTGAAGCTAGTCGTACATTTTGACCATTTTTGCCGATTGCTAGAGCCCGTTGGTCTTCATGTACATAAACGCTAGCTCGGGAAGTTTTTTTATCGATCAAGATTTTACTGATAGTTGCTGGTGCAAGAGCCGCTTCTAAGAATTTAACTGGATCTTCATTCCATTGAATAATATCAATTCTTTCATTGCCAATTTCATTTGTAATTGTTTGAATACGCACGCCTTTTTGACCAACGCTTGAACCTACAGGATCTATTTTTGGATCGTTAGAATAGACAGCAACTTTGCATCTTACACCTGCTTCCCTGGCAATAGCTTTTATTTCAACAGCGCCATCTTGAATTTCTGGAATTTCCGCTTCCATTAATTTTCTGATTAACTCGGGATGTGTGCGGGAAATTAAAAGCTGAGGACCTTTTGAAGTTTTAATTACTTTTTCTAGATATAATTTAATTCTTTGGCCTGGGTTTAAATGTTCGTTTGGTATTCTATATTCAGAAGAAAGTGGCACTGTAGTATTTTCTATAGTTAAATAAATATTTTCTTTTTCTACACGGTGAACAAGAGCCGTAATTAACTCATTTTCGCGATCTTTAAATTTCTTGAAAATTATATCTCTTTCCGCTTCCTGAATCCTTTGGATAATTACTTGTTTAGCGGCTTGGGCGGCAATTCTGCCATAGCCTTTGGCTGGGGTGACATCAATTCTGATTTCTTCGCCAATTTTTGCTTTTTTATTGTATTTTTTCGCTTCTGCTACAGTCATCTCAATATCGGCATCTTCAATGGTTTTGACGACTTCTTTTACTAGATAAATTGTAGCATTATCCATCCCTTCATTAAGTTTGGCTTCGATGTTTTGTGTTCTTTTACCATATTCTTTTCGATAAGCGGTACGAAAAGCGGCTTCAACCGCTTCAACGATTACTTCTTGAGAGATATTTTTTTCGGCGGCGATTTGATTAATGGCGGCTAAAAATTGTGATTGCATAATATTTTAAGTTAAAAATTTTTTACAAAAAAGACAGGATGTCAAATCCTATCTTTTTTAAGATCAATTACGTTAATAATCTAGCATTTACCATGTGAATTTGCAAATTTTATTATTTCATTAATAAAATTTCTTTAATTTTACTACTTATTTCTTTGTATAGATCTTTATTCTCTTTCAAAAATTCTTTGACTGTTTCTCTTCCTTGTCCCATTTTAATATCACCGTAATTATAAAAAGCGCCTGATTTTCTAATAAATTCATATTCAACAGCTAAATCAAGTAAATCGCCAGTTCTTGATATGCCTTCGTTATACATAATATCGAATTCAGCAACTCCGAATGGGGCCGCGACTTTGTTTTTTACAACTTTTACTTTTACATGATTACCGACAATTTTATCTCCTTCAGTGATCTTAGCCGCTCCTCTAATATCTATTCTGATAGAAGAGTAAAATTTTAAAGCATTTCCTCCAGGAGTTGTTTCTGGATTACCAAATATCACGCCGATTTTCATGCGTAATTGATTGATAAAAATTACTGAACATTTAGATTTGCTTACTAAAGCCGTGAGTTTTCGAAGAGCTTGACTCATTAATCTTGCTTGAAGCCCCATGTGGCTGTCTCCCATTTGACCTTCAATTTCACTTCGTGGGGTGAGTGCGGCCACAGAATCTATAACAATAACATCCATAGTGTTTGATCTAACCAAAGTTTCGACAATTTCTAGAGCTTGTTCTCCATTATCAGGTTGAGAGACAATAAGATCATTGATATTAACGCCGATTTTAGTGGCATATTCAGGATCCAAAGCATGCTCGGCATCTATGAAAGCCGCTGTTCCCCCGCATTTTTGAGCTTCGGCAATAACATGGAGGGTTAAAGTAGTTTTACCAGAGCTTTCTGGTCCAAAAACTTCAATCACTCTTCCTTTTGGGATTCCTCCTCCAAGAGCCTTATCTAAAGATAAGCAACCAGTGGATATTGTTTCTACATTCATTTTTGGCGCTTCACCAAGTCTCATAATAGAGCCTTTACCAAATTGTTTTTCTATTTGAGATAAAGCGGCGTTAATGGCTTGTTTTTTGTCATCAGACATAAAAATAAAATTAAATAATAAAATTAAAATTTTTTAGTACCTTT
>MFXJ01000019.1:0-12312 GCA_001787465.1 Candidatus Peregrinibacteria bacterium RIFOXYB2_FULL_32_7
CATATGAAGAAAATAAAAAACAAATGGAATCGGCTTTGAAAACAGTGATGTCGATTTTTGATAAAAATCCTGAATTTTTAGATTATTTAACGGATAGATTAATTGAAATTGGAGATAGTGTTCCTGAAGATTTAGATAAAGAAGAAATTTTCGATAAAAATCCAATAAAAGATGAAGAATTATATGATTTTAAAAATTATCCTGTTTATTTAAAGCCAGGCGAAAAAGCGCCGAATAGTCAAGGTATGTCAATTTTTGGTTCGTATATAAATACTTGGTGCAAAAAAAAATATGGACGGCCTCTTTTCTTTGCGGCTTCAGCAGATTTGGCTGGGTCAACTAGAATTAATGGTTTCTCAAAAGGCTTTGGTGGCGAGGAGGGTTTTGGGACATATAATAGAGAAACAAACAAAAAAGGCGTTTTATTGCCACAGGCAATTACTGAATTTGCAAATGCGGGAATTATGACTGGCATTGCCACTGTTAATTTAGATAAAAATCCTTTTGAAAATTTTAACGGTTTTTATTCAGTTTCATCTACTTATGGGTCTTTTGCTTATTTGAAATATGGTGCTATGAGAATTTTTAGTCAGATGCAACAAGATTGTCAGATTAAATTAGGCAAGACGATATGGATTTCTGGACATAGCGGACCTGAAACAGCTGAAGATTCAAGAACTCATTTTGGAATTTTTCCGCCTGGTGTAACGCAATTATTTCCAAAAGGGCATGTAATAAATTTACACCCATTCGAACATAATGAAGTCCCAGTAGTTTTGGCCGCGGCTTTGAAAACTGATATCCCTATTATCGCTCTTCATTTAACGCGTCCAGATATTGAAATCCCAGATAGAACAGCTTTGGGCATGCCTTCGCATTTTGAAGCCGCCAAAGGGATTTATGTGATTAGAGATTATGATGAAAATAAAGAAAAACAAGGAGTGATTATCGTTAGGGGTACTAAAACTACCAGTAATTTGCTTGCGCTTTTGCCAAAAATTAAAGAACAAGACCTTAATGTAAAAATTCTTGCGGCTATTTCTAACGAATTATTTGAAATGCAAAGTAAAGAATATCAAAATTCAGTTATTTCCGAGAAAGAATGGTTTGATTTGATGATAATTACAAATACAGCCATAAAATTAATGGGTGATTTTATCAAACATCCGATAGTAAAAGAATATTCAATGTCTCCAGATTGGGATAATAGGTGGAGGACAGGCGGAACGCTTGATCAAGTAATGGATGAATCGCATTTATCTAAAGAGTGGATTTGGAAAGGAATTGTGAAATTTGTGGAAGATAGGAAAAAGAGGGCGAAGAGGTTGAAGGAGAGTCTTTGGATCTAGTTTGAAATTCGTGATTCGTGATTCGTGATTCGAACCACGAACCACGAACAGTGAATCACTTAAATTTAATTTCATAAAATTTTTTAACATGACAAAGCATTTAGCTGATCGGCTCAAAAATTTAGGTACTGAAACCGCCTATGCAGTTTCAGAAAGTGCCTCTGTTTTGGCGGCAAAAGGCAAGAAAATCTATCCTTTTCATTTGGGTGATATGAATTTGCCTACTCCCATGCATATTGTCTCAGCGGCTATAAAAGCTCTTAGAGATGGTAAAACAACTTATACGCCAGCGGCTGGTATTCCTTCTTTAAGAATGGCTATGGCTGAAGACATTGGTTCTTCCCGAGGAGTTAAATATTCAATGGAAAATGTCGTGATACATCCAGGTGGCAAACCTGTTATCGGTAAGTTTTTGCAAGTAGTGATGAATGAAGGAGATGCTGTTTTGTATCCAAATCCAGGTTATCCAATTTACGAATCGCAGATAGAATATTTTGGCGGAATTGCTTTACCATATCAATATATTCCAACAAAAGATGGATTCAAAATAGATCGCGATCAAGTTGAATTTTATCTTAAAAATAATAATCCCAAAATTTTAATTTATAATAATTATCAAAATCCATTAGGAGCTGAATCTGATGAGCAGGAAATGGAATGGTTGGCAAAAATAGCGATTGAAAATGATTTATGGGTTTTATCTGATGAAGCCTATTTTGATATTAGATATTCAGGCAGTTCGAAAAGTATTGTTTCAATTCCTGGGATGATTGATCGGACCATGATCCTTTATACTTTTGCAAAAAAATATGCCATGACTGGTTGGAGATTAGGAGCTTCTATAGGTCCAAAATATTTAAATGAGCAAATTGCTAAAATTAATACTAATGATGAGGCCTGCACTGCCAATTTCGTTCAACATGCTGGTTTAGCCGCGATCACGAGTGATCAAACCCCTTCTAAAGAAATTTTGGGTAAATTAAAGGAAAGAAGGGATATTTTGGTATCAAGATTAAACTCAATTCAAGGGATTCAAACTCCTCTTCCAAATACCACTTTTTATTTATTTGTTGATATTACAGGAATATATAACAAAATAGGTGCTGTTTCTTTGGAAGATTTTCGATTAAGAACGATGGAAGAGACGGGAGTATCTTTTTGTACTCGACAGCATTTCGGCAAAGCTTTGCCAGGAGAGACAAGAAAATTTATCAGATTTGCCTATTCAGGCATTAATGTTGATCAGATAGAAGAAGGAATTTTGAAATTAAAAAAATACTTTGAAAAATTTTAACTTTATGAACTTTTATTACGTTCCTAAAATCAATGTTTTCAAATATTTTCCTTCGGGAAAAGAAAGTTTTTCAGTATGATCAAAACTTGCTCCTAATACATTTAGAATTTTTAAATCTTTTTTAGCTTTAAATCCGGCAATTTTAAGAGCATGTTTAAAATCATTTTCAGTAATTCGTCCTGAACATGAACTGGTAATTAGAATCCCATTTTTGTTTAAAATTTCTAAACATTTTTGGTTAAGATCAGTATAAGCTTTTAAAGCATTTTTGATATTTGTTCCAGATTTAGTTAAGGCAGGCGGATCGCAGATAATTAAATCAAAATTTTGAGAACTTACAAATTGAAAAACATCAGTTTTAATAAATTCATATTTCCCATTTTCTAATTTTAGATTATTTAATTTAAAATTTTCTTTAGCTAGATTTAAAGCTTTTTCTGAAATATCAATAGAGCAAACTGATTTTGCTCCGCCTTTTGCCGCATATACACTGAAAGCTCCTGTATAACAAAATAAATTTAATACATTTTTATTTTTTGCCAGTTCAAAAGTTCTTTTTCTCGCTTCTCTTTGATCAAGAAAAAATCCAGTTTTTTGTCCATTTATAAGATCTGCATAAAATTTAAGTCCATTTTCTTGAAATTCAACAATTTTTTCTCGTGAATTATTACTTATTGATTTGGTTTTTTCATAATGTATTTTTGGCGTTAACATTTTCAGCCCTTCTATTTCTCTAGCTTTCACATCAGATCTTTCAATAATTGCTTGGGGATTAAAAATCTTTTTAATAGATTTAATGATTTCATCTCGAAAAATATCCATTGTAGCTGTATGAATTTGAAAGACAAAAACTTCATCAAATTTATCGATAATCAAACCAGGTAAATAATCGCTGTCGGCATAAGCTAACCTAAAAGCATTAGTATTTTCTGGTAAAAATTTTGCTTTCTCTTCGTACAGATTTTGCAGACGCTTCTCAAAAAAACTTTGATTAATAATTTCATCTGGATTTTGGGAAATCACTCGGACTCTTATTGAATTATTAGGATTAAACATTCCAATCCCTAATTCAAAATTTTCATAAGATAATATTTTTACCAGTTCACCGATCTTTAAATTCGGACAATTCTCAATCGCATTTGAAAAAATCCAAGGATGACCAGCTCTAATTGGTATATCTTTATTTTTTTTAAGTTTAATTGTTGGCAATAATGACATTTAAAATTTAAATTAAAATTCAAAATCAGTTTAGCAAATTTCAACAAAAATTGATAGAAAACAGAAGTTTATGTCGTTTTAAAAATATTTACTCTTTTGTTCCAAATTGAATTAAAGAATTTTTGACAAAAATGAAGAAAACGAAGAAAATATAAATATGATATTATGAAGTCGAGAAAGCAGATTTTTGTTTGATTCTATTAAAAATTTTATGCAAAAAATTTGTAACAATTGCGGTCAGAATTTTGAAATCAGTAAAGATGATTTAGATTTTCTTGAAAAAATTTCTCCGAAAATTAAAAATAAAGTTTATAAGATCTCTCCTCCGACTTTTTGTCCTGATTGTCGGATGCAGAGAAAAATGAGTTTTCGAAATGAGAGATTTTTATATACTCGAAAATGCGATTTATGTGAAAAACCTTCAATTTTGCTTTATAGTCCTGATAAAAAATATACAGTTTATTGCCGAAGTTGTTGGTGGAAAGATTCTTTTGATCCTTTAGATTTTGGACAGGAATATAATTTTGAGCAATCATTTTTTGAACAATTCGATCAACTTCTATATAAAGTTCCATTATTGGGATTGTGGAATTTGCATTCGGAAAACGCTGATTTTAATAATAACTCTTTTTATTTAAAAAATAGTTATTTGAATTTTAATAGTGATAAAAGCGAGCGGATTTTTTATAATTATGGAGTTGAAAATGGTATTGATATTTTTGATTGTACTTTTGTTCATGATAGTGAGCTTTGCTATGAATGTATTGATTGCGAGAAAATTTATTACTGTTTATTTTCGCAAAATTTAAAAAATTCTAATGAATGTTATTTCTCTTCAGATTTGATTGGTTGTAGCAGATGCTTTGCCTGTCATGGTTTGCGTAATAAAGATTTATATATTTTTAATCAAAAGGTAACTTTGGAGCAATTTCATTCTGAAGTAAAAAATTTAGTTTTTACTCATGATTTAATTAATGAATTTAAAGCCAAATCAAGAGAAGTTTATTTAAAAATTCCAAAACGTTTTGCGCAGATTTTTAATTGCGAAAATGCTATTGGAGACCAAATAAGAAATTGTAAAAATGTGATAAATTGTTTTGATTGCAAAGATGCAGAAAATGTTAAAAATGTAATTTATGGTGCTTTTGATAATGAAAATATTTTAGATTCTTATGGGATTGGTGATGTTAAGTGGGGATACGAAATTTTGGGAAGTGGTTTTGATATGCATACCAACGCTTTTATAATTAATGGTGGTAATGGTCCTTCAGATTCTTATTATTGCATTCAATGCGGACAGAATTCTAAGAATCTTTTTGGATGTATTGGTCTACGTCATAAGCAATATTGCGTCTTGAATAAACAATATAATAAGGAAGAATATGAAAAATTGGTGCCAAAAATTATTGAATCCATGCTACGCTCTACGAGCTACGCAGGACAAGTCAATCAAAATGGGGCTGTGCCCCACGAAGCCTTGGCGGAGTGGGGTGAATTTTTTCCGTCTTCAATGTCGCCTTTTGCATATAATGAGACGGTGGCGATGGAAGAATATCCTTTGAGTCAGGAAGAAATTTTGAAAAAAGGATATAAATGGCAAGAAGAAAAAATTGAAATTCCGAAGGTTGCCAAAATTATTCCAGCAGATAAATTACCAGATAAAATTGTAGATATTCCGAATGATATTTTAAATTGGGCGATTTTACCCGTAGATATGCCCTGCCAGGGCATATTTACGAATCGCCCATTTATTATTCAAAAACCAGAATTGGATTTTTATCGCCAAATGAATTTGCCAATCCCACATTTACATCCAGATGAACGATATAAAAAGAGAATGGAATTACGTAATCCAAGAAGGCTTTGGGAACGAAAATGTGATAAATGCGGGGAGGCGATTTTGACTACATACTCGCCCGATCGAAAAGAAATAATATATTGTGAAGATTGTTATCTTCAAGAAGTATATTAATTTGAGCGGGTTCGCCTGAAAGAAAAGAGATAGTTTATTGCGAAAAATGTTATTTGGAAAATGTTTATTGATTTATAAAAAGAAAATTGTAATTAAACCTATTAAGGTTATTGCTGAAAAATTTCCTATAATTATTCTGCCAAATTTTTTTGATCCAAAAAGATAAGCAATTCCGCCTTTAAAAAACATATTGGAAATTATTACAAGAATTATACCTTTTGCCGCTAACATTATTGATGAAGGATCAGACTGCGTCAGTTTCATCATGGAAAGAGCAAAGACGTCAACATCTACCAGTCCGGAAATCAGTGCGGCTAAATAAAGCCCTTTAGTGCCAAGATAATCATTGGCGAATTTAATAAAAAATAATATTAGAATAAAAAATATTGCGAATTTAAGAGCTGAAGAAAGTTTGAAAGGGCTTTGTAAGATAATATCTTTTCTCTTATGTTTAATTTTTTTGCTATTTTTTTCAAGTAAATAAATATTGATAAAAATTTCCATAATACCAGTAAAAAACATTAATCCCATTGGCAATAAAATAGTTTTCATTAAGGCCAAATTAAAAGCACCAACAAATATCGCGACTCTTACAAACATAATTGTTGAAGCTACTATGGTTCCGCAAGCTAGAATTCTATAAGACTGAGGATTTAGTTTGCTTTTTTCTGACATAGTTTGAGTAGTGGCGGTAGATGAAGCAATACCACCGATGAATGCCGTGAAAATAGTTCCTTTATTTTCTCCAACTACTCTATTTAGTATATATCCAATAAAACTTATTCCTAAAATAAATAATATCAAAAGCCAAATCTCGTACGGCACAAATACGCCCCACGGATCAACTGCATTTTTTGGGAGGATAGGCAGGACAATAAATGCTAAAATTGCGAATTCAATAGTGGCTAAAAATTCTTTATCGTTAATTTGTCTTACAAATTGATGAAGAGATCTTTTCCCTGATAAAATCAAAGCGGTAATAATGCAGGAAATAATAGCAAATAAATAATTGTGATAAGCAAGAACGCCGATAATGTATGTTAAGATCGCTCCTAATTCAGAAGTAATACCAAATTTACCGCTTTTATTATAAGATATAGCTACAAAAATAATTAAAGCGATAAAAGATAAAAATGGAAATAAGGATCCGGTATTTTCATAAAGTAAAATATTTAAAAATCCTAGCATGGAAATTAGCGTAAATGTTCTAATACCTCCGAATTCTTTTAAATTTTCTTTTTGTTGAATTTTTTCGCGTTCTAGTCCAATAAACGCGCCTAATATTGTAGCCATTAAAAATCTAATTAAGATGCTTAAATCTATATTAGTTGAAAAAATTTCTGTTAAAGACATTTATTAATTTTTAGTACTTCTATTTATTATAACAGAAATTTTAGTCTTTAGCGGTATTTTAGATGGATTTTCCTGAGTGATTATGGCGCTATAAGTGATTTTCTAGGATTTTTTTCTCGTTAAAGTCCTTCAATAATAAAGTTTTTCTAGGATTTTTTGGTAACGCATCTTTTGGAGCTAGTCCAATTAATTCAGATTCAGTAATTTGTAAATTGTATTTTTTAGCTTCTTTTTTTATGAAATCAAAAACTTGTTTCAGATTAGTTTTTTTAAAATCAGTGAAATTCATGGAAATTTGATAGCATTTTTTAGATTTGAGATATAAGCCAAGGGCTTTGAGGGCAGGAAAACCATTATTTGAAGGACGAAGTGTTTTAGCAATTTGTTTTATGGAAGAGACGTATTGTTCTTCTTCGTTGAAACTTCGGCGGGTAAACAATGCATTTGTACGATTTAATGATTTTAGATTTACGTTAAAGGCAATTAAAATTTTTCTTGCTCCAATGGCTGTAGCGCCGGCTTTATTTAATTTTTTTGGTCCAAAATCTGGGAATCTTTTTTTATTAGTTTTGATTTCTTGTTTTAAAGTTTCATATCTTCCTTTTCGAATATTAGCTAGGTTTTTATTTTGCGGTTTTTTGGCTGATTTTTCATAAAGATAGGTTGGAATTTTTAATTCTTTAGCAATTTTTTTCGCTAATTTTTCTGAAAGTTTTTTGCATTCAGCAAAAGTAGAATTTTTAAGCGGCACAAGAGGAATGACATCAGTGGCACCAATAAACGGATGAAGACCTTGATGTTTTTCTATATTTATTAATTTTCCAGCAATTTTGGTAGCATTGAACATTGCTTCTACGATACTTTTTGAATTACCGATTAAGGTTATAACGGAACGGTTATGGTCTTCATCCGAGCTGTAATCCAGAATTTTCGCTGTAGGAGTTTTTTCAATTGCCTTGATAATTTCCTTCAAAATTTTTGGATCAGAGGTGGAGAAATTGGGGACGGATTCGATGATTTTGGTATGATGTAGAGATGCTCCGTTTAGAGATGCTCCGCTTAGAGATGCTCCGCTTAGAGATGCTCCGTTTAGAGATGCTCCATCGGAGCATCTGTACGACTTAATTTCTTGATAATTTTTGATAATGGCAAAAGGTGTGCCTCGGTTGGTGAGGATTATATTTTTAGTTTTAAGATATTTTTTGATTTGCGGAAATTCTGATCGTAGTTCAGTGAAGCCGATGATGATGTCTTTCGAATTTGAATTTATCATATTCTTTTATTTGATATGTACGTTTGAAATGTACAGTTTGAGGGGAAAATTGTAAAGAAAATATAAAAAACAATAAAACATAGATTTTTAAATAAATACGATGTACGATTTGTATCGATTTAAAAATTTTTTCATGCTTAACAAAAATTTCAATCAAAACATAATTGGCATAATTGGCGGTAAAGGTTCAATGGGACAATTTTTCGCTAAGCTTTTTAAATCAGTTGGATCTAAAGTTTTAATTTCAGATCTTGGAACAAAACTTTCTAATCAACAGTTAATTGAAAAATCCGATGTTGTGATTTTTTCTGTTCCTTTGCATTTATCAACAAAGATAATTTTGGAAAATCTAAAGTTTTTAAGAAAGGATCAATTGGTTATGGATTTTACATCTTTAAAGCAGGAACAAGTTACTGCTATGATGAAATCAAAGGCTGAAGTGATGGGAATGCATCCACTTTTTGGTCCGCCAATTGAAAATGTTAAAGGGCAGGTAATTCTATATTGTCCTGAAAGAACAAAACAAGAAAAAAAATTTGTTAATTTTATGGAAAAATTCGGATTTACGATGAAAGAAATTTCTCCTCAAAAACATGATCATTTAATGGCGATAATTCAGGTTCTAATTCATTTCAAAGCGATAGTTTTAGGTAAGGCTTTAGAAAAATTAGGGGTTGATATTAAAGAAAGCTTAGCGATTTCTAGTCCGATTTATAAAATGGAGCTTAATATGATTGGCAGGATTTTTGCTCAAGATCCGAAATTATATGGAGCCATAGAAATTATGAATCCGGAAACGCAGAAAGTTTTAAAAATTCTGGAAGAAAGTTTTGATTTATATAAAGAGATAGTTTTAAAAAAAGATTTAGTAAAATTTGAAAAAGAATTTGTAAAAACTAGTAAACATATGGGAAAATATTGTCAGCAAGCTTTACAAAATACAGCAAAAATTTTTAAAGTTTTATAATTTTTATTTTATGACTTCAAATGTTCTTAATGCTAGACATTTAAATATAAAAAAATCAGTGATTTCATTTGTATTCAGTCCTTTGACAGTTGAAATGATGGATTTTGAAAGCCAGCAATTAAAATTTTTGGGCAATATGAAATTAAGTGGCCGAACTTTTGTTTACAAAGATAAGCAGAAACAAGATATTCTATTGGAAATTATTCCAGTTCGTAAATTCGGTAGAAATACTTTTGAAGTCATCGATTATGAACTTAATAAAAAGAAAATTGGTACAATTTCATCGTCAGTTACTACAGCTCTTGGATTTATAAAAACTAATTGGCAGATATTAGATGAGAATGATGTTGAAATTATGACTTTTAACGCTAATAAATCAGAAAATTTTATGAAAAGAGTCGTTGACAATGCTACTGCTTTTTATAATCCAAGTTATACGTATGAATTTTTAAACAAAAATGGGACAATTGGTGCTGTTCTTACTAATAAATCAGCTTTGTTTTTTAGAAAATACGATTTGTTTTTTCAGGATATAGCGGATAGAGAAGCAAAATTGACGCTGGCTATTTTTTCTATAATGTCCATTCTTGGTAGAAGATAATTTTACAATTTATGAAAATTATAACTCTTGGTCCGCGAGGAACTTATTCGCATTTGGCCGTTCAAAAATTTAATAAAAAAGCTGAAGTATTTTTTGAGAATACAATTTCTGAGGTATTACGAATTTTTAAAGTAAAGAAAAATTATGATTTTGCTATTGTTCCTTTTGATAATATAATTGGCGGAATTGTTTCAGAAACTTTTGATGCTATGTATGATTTTGATTTAAAAATTTATGATTCTCTGGATTTAGAAATTCATCATTGTTTAGCATCAAAGAAAAGAAAATTCGATAAAATTTGCGCTCATTCACAAGCTTTGGTTCAGTGTAAAAATTTTATTTCTAAGAAATATCCAAAAATAATTTTACAGGCAACAGATTCAAATGCCTCAGCTGGAATTTTAGCTCAGCAAGATGATAAGATAGCGGCGATTTTGAGTTATGAAGGTGCGAAAATGTATGATCTAAAAATTAGGCATAAAAATATTGAGGATTTTAAAGGTAATAAAACTAAATTTTGGATGATTGGGAAAAAAGCTAATTTAAAAAAAGGTAAATTTACTTCAATGATGATTTTGCCGAGATGTAATCGTGCTGGAGTGCTTTTAAAATTATTAACGCCATTTAATTATTTAGATATTAGTTTAACCAAATTAAGTTCGAGACCGGCAAGTGGAAGAGCTGGAGAATATATTTTTTATATTGAATGCGAGGGAGATATCCGAGATCAGAAATTACAAGAACTTTTGAAAATCTTGAAGACTGGGGATCTGATAGAGGAGTTAAAAATTTTTGGAAGTTATAATTAAAATGAAAAATGGGAAATAAAAAGTTTTTAGAAGATAAAATTATAAATTATGCTAAAGAACTTGGCTTTGATTTAGTGAAAATTTTGCCGGCGCAATCTTTGGATGAGAATTTACAAAAATCTTTTTATGATTGGATCTATTTTGAATATGCTGGTGATATGGAATATATGAAAAAAGAACCTGAAAAAAGAGCTGATTTATTAAAAAAATTTCCTGATGCGAAAAGTATTATTGTTTTGGGAATGAATTATTTTATGGAGGAAAAAGCCAGCCCGACTTGTCCGAACGATTTATTTGGGCGGAAAGATTCATTCTGGCGGGGAAAAAGGGAATCCTCCTTTGCTAAAGCTACGGCGGACAAGAAGGAAAAAGAAAAAGCAGAAGGAAAGGTGGCGAGATATGCATGGGGGAGGGATTATCATAAAGTTATCGAATTAAAATTAAAAAAATTAAAAGAATTTATTCTTAGAAATGTAGATTCTGGAGAAACTCAGAATGACATTTTTAAAATGTATGTTGATTATGGACCGATTTTGGAACGAGCTTACGCCGTCAAAGCAGGATTTGGATTTATTGGACGAAACACTTGCTTAATTACAAAAGAATTTGGCTCGTGGGTATTTTTGGCGGAATTGATTACAAATTTAGAAATTCAGGAAAAAGGAGAAAGGAAAGAGGATGAAAAAGATCATTTTGGTTGCGGCAATTGTGTGCAATGTCTTCAGGTTTGCCCAACAGGAGCATTGGAAACGCCTTATAAATTGAATGCAAAAAAATGTATTTCATATTTAACGATTGAAAATAAAGGATCAATTCCAGAAAAATCACGTCCTTTGATAGGGGATTGGCTTTACGGTTGTGATTTATGCCAAGAAGTTTGTCCTTATAATGCAAGAGCAAAAGCAACAAAAGAACCTGATTTTAAAAAACAAATTTTAGGTGATACACAAATTTTGAAAGATGTTTTATCTATCAGAACTGATCAAGAATTTAGACAAAAATTTGCAGGTTCACCAGTAATTCGAATTAAACGAAAAGGCCTTTTACGAAATGCCTGCGTAGTTGCTGGGAATTTGAAAGATAGAAGTTTGTTGCCTGTTTTGGAGGAGTGCTTGAAAAAAGATCCGGAGCCTTTAATAAGGGAACATGCGAAGTGGGGGATTAGGAAAATTAATAATGAAAAATGAAAAATTTTATAGCATTAATGTGATCAATTAATTATAAATTTATATAATGTTTATTTAAGAATTGTTTAATTATTGTTTCTAAATTATCTATTGTTGTTAGTATATCTTTTGTTCTATTAACTAAATAACTATTGTACGAAGGGGTGCCAACAATTGGTAAAGCATCTAACATTTTATTTATATAAACAATCAGAAATTGATAATTAAATAACTTATCAATAAACTCATGTTCATTATCAAACGAATGTAATTCAATTAATAATTGTTTAGATACTCCATCCAAAAAATT
>MFXJ01000019.1:12333-13846 GCA_001787465.1 Candidatus Peregrinibacteria bacterium RIFOXYB2_FULL_32_7
ACTCTATATGATCGTTAATCATTTTGTGAGCTGATTCAGTGAATTTGCCTGAAGTAATAATAAAAAATTCTGAAATATATTTTTTTTCTTTAGTTATTAAATCATCAAAACATATACAAAAAGCTTTAGTGATATGATTTATAATGTCAGTCATGTCCCCTTGGTTATTACCAGAAATATCTTTAGCTTTTATCTGTGCTGCATAATATTTTTTATTACCAAATTTATCATACTCAGCAAATAAAACATCTTTTCCGAATTCACTAATCCCATGATTATAAGTAACTTCTAAATATCCCATTTTTCTTAACAAAGGGATAATTGTTTGCTGTGTATATATTTCTTCTTTATTCATATTTTTATTTTAAACATTAAAATGTACCTTTAAATACTTTTTTACTTTTCCCAAATTTTCTTCATCCAAAACACCAATTTTATTAATAAATCTTTTTGTATCGAATGAGGTAATGTGTTGGACTTTTATCAATGAATCTTTAAATAAGCCATTAGTTAAATTTTTTGTTACAAAAATGTCATCAGAAATTCTATTATTTATTTTTGAACTAAATGCTATTAACGTTATCATTTTACATATATGTATTTTTTCATTAGCTTCAATTATTAAAGCTGGTCGTGTATTTCTATATTCATGCCCTACTCCAGTATCACCAAAATTAACAAACCAAATTTCTCCGTACTGCATATTTTATAAATTCATATAATAATTATGTTCTTCTTCAGACACTTCCCCTAAATCATCTGAAATATCTTGTGCACTGGCATTTTGAAATTCCTCTTCATAATCATGCTCTGTATATGGTTTTTCTCTTTCAAAAACTAACTGATAAGGAATTAGTTTCTTATTTTCAGCGACTATCCAGGGGACATCACCATGCGCATATTCAGTTATTTGTTTTGCTTGCATATCAGAAAGTTTTGTAATTACTGAATCCATAATTTTTATTTCTTCACCGTTAAATAAACTCATGTCGGTATTCGTAAGCGCAACATATCTTTTTTGATGCATTTGATGATAAAGTTGCTCGAAAATTTTTAATTCATTCTTTGCTTTCATTTCATCTAAAACCTGATGATATTCATCTGCTTTTGGCACAGGGCCAAATTGTAATTTAACATAACTTAATCCAGTTATTGGTTTTCCAGTTTTCTCATAAGCATCAAAATCAATAAAATATAATAATTTATATAAAACTGTTTCACCTATATTTGGTTTACCACCACACTTTTCTAAAATATATAAAATAACATTTCTTAATTTGCTTGGGTTAAAAACAATATTTTCTTCTTTATTTTTTGTCGCAGTTACTGGAGTTTCATCTTGAAGAAAAGTATCAATATCAATATTAAAAATTTCTCCAATTTTCATTAAATCTAACGCACTTACAGTTCTTTGACCGCTCTCTATTTGTGCAATTGTAACCCTTGAAAGATCAAGTTTCTTTGCAAATTCATTTTGATTTAAATTTAGCGCAGTTCTTAGGTTTTTTATTTT
>MFXJ01000020.1 GCA_001787465.1 Candidatus Peregrinibacteria bacterium RIFOXYB2_FULL_32_7
CTGGTAGATTATCCGTTACTGTTTTAAAACAAAATATTGATCACTCAAATCTTGTTAATATCAGTTTCTTCGATGTTACTACTAATTCTGAAATCTTTGCTTGTAAAAATACTAATGGCTGTTCTTTAACTTTTGATCAAGACGATTCAAAAGAAAATATCTTAATCAAAATCTCTGGCGTTGAAGCCGAAGATTATATTAACATCTCAACTTCTGATGCTAATGACGATAACATCTGTTATTTCGAAGAAAATATCCCTGCTCTTGCTCCGATTTGCGAAGAACTTAATATCGAAATTATCGATAATGAGGTGATTTCAAATTCTTCAGTTTCTTATCAATTAAATTCTATTGATCCAAAAGGATGGGAAGGCGATTTCTGGATTAATATTCTTCAACAAAATCCAAATGATCCTTCAAATTCAACCACAGCTTTTGTTCATTCTATTTCTCTAACTGACAATAACGATGTTGAACTTGTTGAATGTATTTATGTAGAAACAATACCTACATCACAATCTAGTTATTTAAATGCTATTAATTCTTGCCATACTAATATCTCAAAAAACAGTGCTTTTCCTATAACTATCACGATTAATGACATAAAGCCAAGTTATACAATAGAAATGTACACTTCTGACACTAATCCAGATTATGTACAAACTGAAAATCCTTTATTATATGACAAAACTGGACCTTGTTATTTTACCGATACTATCCCTGAAATCCCTACCTTTTGCGAAGATTTATTAATTTCCAAACCAATAGCACAAATTTCATCTTCTCCAGCAACTACACCCGTAAATATTTCTTTTGATCTTGTGGTTGATAGTTCAAAATGGAGCGGAACAGTAGTTTTTGAATCCTCAAATCCAAATGGAGAATTTCATAATATAACTGAACTCAATACTGCTCAAACTTATTTCTCAAATCAAACAAATCCAGTTTCAATTGAAATTCCAGGCAATCAAGGAACTGCACTTTATACATTTGTTTTTGAATATAATAATGCGAAGAAAGACGATGTAATTAGCATCTATGTTTTAGATGAAAAAGAAGCATGTAGCGACACTTATACCATTACAGAAGAAGAACATGGCGGTGGAGGGAATCCTCCTGGCGGAGGTGGTCCCGGAGTTTCTTGTGGCGATGGAAAAATAAATCAAATTTGGGAAACTTGTGATGATGGAGTTTTAAACGGCACTAGTCAAAGTTCATGCACAACTGGATGTAAAATCCCAAGCGGAGGCGGAGGCCCTGGAGTTAAACCTTTTTGTGGTGATGGCATTATCAACCAACCAGATGAAAAATGTGATGATGGAGCTTTAAATGGCACTAGCCAAAGTTCATGCACAACTGGATGTAAAATCCCAAGCGGAGGCGGAGGTGAAGAAGAAAAATTTCCTTTACTTGAAAAAACTGCTCACATGAATTTAAACAAAGAAAGCCAAACCGCTTATTTCCCTTATCCAAATGACCATGCGAATTATTATATTACTTACAACAATAATGGTTCAAAATATACTGAAGTAGTAATCACAGATGAATTAGGTCTAACTTGCGAAAACGAAAACGAATGCGAATGGCATGAAGATGAAAATGGAAATTTTTATATGAATGCTAATGGAAAAATTTACGGCATCAGCAACGGCAAAGAAACAGGAGATTACATTCGTCCATGGCCTTACTACCGAAGCGAATATTACTTTCACAACAAATATATTTACAATGATTTTGAAAGTAAAAGCAATCAAATAGAAGATTGTCCAGAAGACATGACAGACTATGAGAAACTTTGCCATGTTCCAGGAACAACAATTTTTTCTCCAAGAGGTGTGCAATTTAAGAACATTGCACCTAACGATAAAATCATTATTGCTTATCAAGGAGAATTTATTGTCGGAGAATATGTTTGCCAAGATAAAAATTGTGGCGCTGAAGAGTTTATAAATGATGCGGAATCAGAATCAACCGGCAAAAATTTAAATCCTGTTTATAGAACTGATGATGCCGTACTTTATGGACTTTGTAAATATTTTATAACTAGAAATAGTGGCGATGTACTTCTTTATACTCCGCTCATTGAAGGCGCTGATCTTTCATGTTTAACTAATGATGAAATAAGAAATACAACTGGTCTTGCTATCATTCCCCTTAAAGAAAAAGACCAAGCTTTACCTTCTACAGGAATAGATTCACTACAAAAAACCGCTTCATTATGCGATAGTTATAAACAAAACAATGATGTAATTGATAATTTTTCAAGTTTTATTTGCGAATTAGCAATTGACCTACTTGACAAATGGGAACCTGAACAGATTTCAGAAGACATGAAGCAAAATATTGAAATAGAAGCAAAAAACAACAGCAATCTAGATCAAATCAACACTAAAGTAAATAAAAACATTATAATAACAAACGTAAATGACTTAAGATTTTGGGATGCTTTTAATCCAAATCCAGATAAGAAAATTTATCGAAAAACTGATGGTGGAGACTTAATATTTGGAACAGATAAAATTAACTCTGCTTCAGATATATTGATTGAAGGAGGCGCTTATACATTTATTATTGAAAATGGCGGAGATTTAATTATTCATGATAATATTAAATTCAAAGACAATTCATATGAATATGGAAAAATTTCCTCAGCCGCTTTCATAGTCATTGGTGGAAATATTTTAATCGACCAAGATGTTACTGACCTTTCAGGCGTATTTTATACAGAATCAAAAAATGGAATTGGAGGTAAACTTGATAGTTACTCAGGCGATTCTAAAAAACAATTAAGAATTTCAGGATCAGTATTCGGAGACATCCAGAATCTGCTTAACGACAGAAATTACATTGGCGACCCCTTCAAAGATGGAGCTAATGTAAAAATCATTTACGACAACAGAATTCATCTAAACACTCCTCCAGGATTATCAGAGTTTGTAGATGTAGAAGTAATGGAAACGGTTCGATAAATCGGATCATCACTTGTTTCTTCTTCTCAAACACGCTAGATTATTCTAGCCTGCTACTAAAACACATATGCAAAACATCATTCTTTTTCACGGTCCCAACACTTTTAATCTTGAAAAAACTCTTAAATCTTGGATAAAAGCTTTTTATGATAAATATAATGGCGATTTAAATATTGAAATTCTTGATAGCCAAAACTTACAAATGCAGGAAATTTTAAAAAAAGCTGGAACTATGCCTTTTTTAGCTGAAAAAAGAATGGTAGTAATAAAAAATTTTCTTTCTGAAAGTGATAAAGATGAACAAAAAAAACTAATTGAAAATCTAAACGAAATTCCTGATTTCACAATTTTAATCTTTGCAGAATCCTCCCCTCCAGACAAAAGAACCTCGCTCTACAAAAAACTTGAAAAAGACTGCCGAGTAGAATTTTTTGAGGAACTAGAAGGACTAACTTTAACAAACTGGATTTTAGAACAAATTAAAAAACATGAAGGAAAAATTTCATCCACCAATGCGAACTATCTCAGTCTGTATGTGGGAAATGACACTTGGCAACTCTCTCAAGAGATTCAAAAACTTTGCCTTTTTGCTAGTGAGAAAGAAATTACTAAAGAAGATATTGAAAAACTATCAACTCCCCTGCTCTCAACTTCAATTTTTAAACTAACAGACGCTATTGGTTTCAAAAAACAAAAAGAAGCTTTAAATTTACTTGAAAGAATCATTCAAAGTGGAGAAGAACTACCAATGATTTTTCACATGCTTGTCCGGCAATTTCGTTTAATTATAATGATAAAAGAATGTTATGAACAGGGCATACCAGCAAACACAATTGCTAAAACCTTAAAACAACATCCTTTCGCGGTTTCAAATATTTTAAAACAATGTCAAACCTACAATTTTGATGAATTAAAGAAAATCTACAAAAAACTCCTCGATATAGAAATTGCTTTTAAAACAGGCAAAATCTATATTACTACAGACGATAAAAGAGATTTTGTTTTAGCGCTAGAAAAATTTGTAATGACAAGCTAACTTTCCATAATTTAAAATTTAAAATTAACAAAATGGAAACTCTCCTCCTTATTCTCGGCTTAATCGGAATCGCTTATTTGATTTATTTACTGCAACAAAATAGTAAAGCTAAAGAAGATCCAGTGCAAAAACTTATGTTTGATATGGTGGAGAACCTACGCAAAGAACTAAATGAAAGCTCAGGCAGACAAAGAATTGAATTACAACAACGGCTTGATAAAATTCATGAACAAATTTCCAAACATCAAACCGATTCCTCAGAAACAATGCGCAAACAATTTGTGCAAAGCGCAACAATTATAAAAGACGTAACTGAAAGACTCACAAAACTTGATGAAACTAACAAACAAGTAATTGGATTTGCTGAGCAAATGAAAAGTTTAGAAAATATTTTAAAAAATCCAAAACAAAGAGGAATTTTGGGCGAATATGTCTTGGAAGCTCTACTTGGAAATGTACTTCAACCAAATCAATACAAAATGCAGTATAAATTTGAAAATGGAGAAATTGTTGATGCTGTAGTGTTTTTTAAAGATAAAATTATTCCGATTGATGCGAAATTCTCACTTGAAAAATACAATATGATTATGGAAGAACATGATAAAAGCAAGCGCGACCAACTTGAAAAAGAATTTAAAAATGATGTAAAAATTCGTATCGACGAAACTTCCAAATATATTCGACCAAACGAAAACACCACCGAATTTGCTTTTATGTTTATTCCGGCAGAAGGGATTTATTATAATTTACTTATTTACAATGTTGGAGCGATTGACGTCAATCAACAAAATTTAATTGAATATGCTTTTAAGAAAAAAGTTATCATTGCTTCCCCTACTTCATTTTTCGCTTATTTATCAACCGTTTTACAGGGGCTTAAGGCCTTAAAAATGGAAGAATCAGTCCGTGAAATTATTAAAAAAGTAGGCGAACTTGGCAAACATATCAATGCGTACGATCAATATATGGGAGAGTTAGGAAAAACTCTATCTACCACAGTAAATAAATACAATTCAGCTTCTAGGGAATTCAAAAAAATTGATAAAGATGTTTATAAAATTACAGATGGGGAAGAAGGCGGGAAAATAGAATTTTTGGAATTAGAAAAACCAAATGTCGAATAAAATTCGAAACAAAAAAACTCCCCAAAAGCAAATCCATATCCTTCATAAATTTGTATAAATAGACAACGATTCTCGTTTACTGATTTTTAAACCTGCCATTGACTAGCTAAAACAAGAAGTCCTAACTAGTTAGCAAGCAAGAATCAGAGGTCATAAAGCAAAAGCTTTATAACTTACTTTTCAAACTTAAGTTGCCTTAAATTTAAAAGAGTAAAGAATATATTATCTAAAAACAAAAATATAAAAAATATTTCATTACTTTCAGGGAGGCAGTCATCCTTTGAACATAAATTTCAAAGGAGCCTGTCTCCCAAAAAGTTGTTTTAAATCTATTTGTAAAAGATCTTTTTTATTGTTTTCAAATTATTATAGCAAAAATTTCTTATAAATTCAAACATTTTCAATAGTTTTTCTTAAATAAAGATAAAAAAATCTTGACGAAATTATGTTTTGATGTAAAATTAAATCCTTTTTTACCACTAAAACCTATGCAAGAAAATTTAAACAGTCCATCATGTTATTTAATTTTTACAGCTTCTGAGGCAAAAACGATTACAAACAAAGCTTTAACAGAAAAAATCACAGAAAAACTAAAACCAGAAATTGATCAAAACGAACCAACATTAAGAGGAATAAAAACTACTGTAAAAATGATTCGTCAAGCTATACAAATTTTATTACCACTATGTAATAATGATAGTTTTATCGTTGTGCCCTTAAATGATGTCAATCCAAATAAAATTAAAGCAGAGGATATAGATATATTTATGTTTGATAATTCATCCTCTGCTTTATCTGCTGGCTTCATACATCGACGAATGTGCGGAACAATGGCTTTAGAACCGATGATAGAAATTTCTACATCTTTAGGAGTTTACAATATATTAAGATCATAATATTTTACGTAAAATAAATGATCTATTTTCATTCACAATTCACAATTCACAATTCATAATTCATAATTCATAATTCATAATTCACAATTCACAATTCATAATTACCCATTCCCAATCCCTAATTACTAATTGCTCAAAATTACAGATTCCCGCCCACACTCTTTGATGAAACTAACGTAAATATATACAGGTGCGCGAATGACATTTGTTCCCACCTTATTCCCAACTTGCCCGTCCGTAGTGAAACGAAGGCGGGTTACCCATTCCCTCATTCATAATTCATAATTCATAATTCACAACTTCACCTTCATCCCCTCCTCATCCCGATGATACTGCCCAAAATCTTTTAATTTTCTTACTTCCTCATTACTCATTACCGGTCCTTTTTTGCAACTTGGTGCGCCAGTCCCGTCATTTACACAATTACCGCAAATCCCAAAACCGCACTTCATATATCTCTCAACACTAATTTGCGCTGGAATGTTTTTTTCAAAAGCCATTTCAGAAACTTTTTTCATCATTATTTCTGGTCCACAAGTGTAAATATGATCAATTTTTTTGTTCAATAAAATCTCTTTCAAAACTTCAATATTATATCCACGATATCCCTTTGATCCATCATCAGTGGCTATATGCAAATGCACGTTCTTTAACTTCTTTATTTTATCAATATACAACAATAGATTCTCAGACCGCGCGCCAACAATAAATTCAATCTCACAACCATCCTCCCCTGCTTGGCGCGCTAAAAAATAAAGCGGCGCCGCTCCATATCCACCAGCAAGAAAAACTAAATGTTCGCCTTTCTTATACTCAAAACCTTTACCATAAGGCCCACGAATACCAACCTTGTCTCCTACTTTCTTTTTTGCTAATTCTTGTGTAAAAGGACCAATTTCAGCAATTGAAAATTTCATCACCTTTCCATCGTCATCAGCCACACTAAAAGGCTTTTCATTAAGTCTAGGAATCCAAATATTACAAAACTGTCCAGGCTTGCCATGAAGACTAATATCCAAAGTATAAGTTTTTACAAGACTATTTTCTTGAACAATATCAAGAATTTTAACGGATTTTGGAATATCAGACATAAAAATTATGAATTATGAATTGTAAATTTATAAATGCACAGCTCCGATAATTTCTTCAATATTTTTAACTCCTTCATTTTTACACCATTCTTTCATTTCCTTAACCGCTAATCCAAAAACTTCTGCTCCTCGATAATATACCGCAGTTCCAATACCAACCAAAGTTGCTCCAGCCATCATCATTGCAATCGCATCACGACCAGTCAAAACTCCTCCAGTTCCAATAATTGGAATTTTTACTGCTTTATAAATATCAAAAACTGCTTTAATTGCCAAAGGTTTAATTGCCGGTCCAGAAAGTCCACCAACTCTATTTGCCAAAACTGGCGTACGCATATCAATATCAATTTCCATTCCTGGTCCAACCGTATTAATAGCAGTAATAGCATCAGCCCCAGCAGATTCAACTGCTTTAGCAATTTCAGCAATATTTGAAACATTAGGCGATAATTTAACAGAAATCGGCAATTTTGTTCTTTTCTTAACTTCTTCAACAACTTTAGCGGCATCAATAGTTGAGCAAGCAAAAGGTTTTCCGAACTCATCGTCAACATTCGGACAAGAAATATTTATCTCCAAAATATGCGGATTAATTTTTGAAACCTCTTCAGCCACATCTCCAAAATCAGACTGTTTCCCAGCCACAATACTAGCAATTAAAGGGGCTGAACCTTCCTTTAAGAACTTTCCAAGTTCATCTTTAGCTTTCTCAATTCCAGCATCAGGCAAACCAACGGCATTAAGCATGTAATATTCATTAGCAATAATCACTGGGTTGGGATGACCTTTGTGCCGTTTTAGCCAAACAGATTTAGAAGTAACTCCGCCAGCACCGCACTGCACCACATATCTTAAAGAATCTCCAGTCACCCCAAGAATTCCTGATGCTAAAACTAAAGGATTTTTAAAATCTACTCCGCAAAATTTAACATTCAAATTTACCATAAAAAAATTCTTAAATTGCCAAAAAATTGTACATCAAAAATTGGAAAAATTCAAAAAACTCTTTTTTCGATTAAAAATTAATTATTTCGTTACAGTTTTTAAGTAATTCCTTTTCATAGAAATTTAATCCCAAATTTCCTGGTGCGCCAAGGCTTATTTTAGATTTAAGATTTTTTTGAAGATCAGGAATCTTTATTTTGTTTAAATTTTCTCCAACTTGTTTATATGCTTCTCTAAAAGGAATTCCTTTCGAAACCATTTCATTTGCTAAATCTGTTGCAAATATATCTTTTGAAAAAGACTTCTTTAATTTATTTATATTTGGTTTTATTTTTTTAAACACTGTTTCAATCACATTGATACTATTTAAAGTTATATTAAAGGATTCAATTAAAGCATGTTTTGAAATCTTGAGGTCTTTGTTATAACCAGAAAATAAGTTGTGATAGGCGGTCTTGATCTGGAAGTCATAGGACATTATTACGCTTACATTTGCCCTTAAAACCTCTAATATGTCAAGATTCTGTTTCTGTGGCATTATTGAAGAACCAGTTGTAAGCGATTTATCGATCTGAAAAAAATTGAATTCATAACTTGTAAACCAAATAATGTCATTTGCAATTTTGCCAAGCGTCATCATTAACTGTGATAAAGAGCTTATTGTAAAACTTTCAAATTTACCTCTCGAGTTTTGACAATATAGGCTATTTACCTGAGTTTTTGCAAAATTTAAAAGTTTTGTTGTTTCTTCCCTATCGATATTTATACTTGTACCAAATCCTGAAGCGGATCCAAGAGGATTTTGATCGTTTAAACTAAAAGCACATTGTAAAAGTTTTAAATCATCAAGCAAAGCTTCTATGAAATTTCCTGCCCATTGACCAACGCTAGAAGGCATAGCTTGCTGTGTATGCGTATAACCTGGCATTGCTACGAATTCATATTTTTTTGAAAACTTTAAAATCTGTTTTGCTAGACTCAAACTCGCTTTTTCAAGCCCTTTAATTTTATCTTTTGTATAAAGCCTTATTGCTACCAAAATCTGATCATTTCTTGATCTTCCTGTATGGATTTTCTTCCCTATATCACCTAATTTTTCAATCAAAAAATTCTCTATCGCGCTATGACAATCTTCATATTTACCAGCAAGTTGAAAATTCCCCATTTCATTTAACTTATAAATCTCTTTCAAGCTTCCAATAATATTACTTACTTCTTTATCATTTAAAATTTTTATTTTGTTTAACATTTTTACATGTGCGATTGAAGCTATTATGTCATACGGAAGAAGTATTTGATCCTCTGTCAGATTTTCACTGATAATATATTTATGAACTATTTTTGCTGTTTTAGTTCCAGTTTTTTGCCAAAGTTTTTTCATAATAGTAAATTTAGTGATTTTAAATAGGTACCGCGAAATATCCTGCAGTTTTATTTATATAAAATTCTTTTTTGGGAAAAATTATAAACAAATCTTTTGGAGCAATAATCTTTTTATGTTTATCAAAAGCTATTAGTTCCCCATTTTTAATAATATCAAAATTCGAAAAATTTTTTGCAAATTTAAAATCATTTGTTTTTGGCTTTATTGAATCAACTATTTCTAAATGAATCTTAGAAAATTTTTCATTTTTCATTTTTAATTTTTCATTAAAAAAAGCTGATTTAACTTTTTTTAAAAAAAGCTTTGTTTTTAAATACACATTTTGAAAATCTGAAAAATCTTTATGAAAACCTGTTTCAAAAGTTAACCCATATCTACCATTTGAATTAATGAAACTATCAGTTGAGCATATTAAATCTTTTTCTTTAAAATTCTGACCTAACGAAACTAAATATTTTGTATGAAAAAATTTTGCAAGCTTAATATGCTTCTTAGAATTTTCTAAATATACAAAAGCTTTAGAGGGTTTTAAGGTTGAATGAATATCCAGACAATAATCAGTTTTTTTTAAAATTTTAGCAATTTGAAGAGCTCTTAATTGCTCGTTATTTAAAATTACTTTTAAAGATAGTTTTTTAAAAATTTCTTTATCAAATAACCTATTCAAATCTTCATTTATAAATCTTAAATTTTGCTTATAAGCCTTCGGATTGCCAAAAATAAGAAATATTTCTCCATAAATGCCTTCTTTTTTCAGATCTTGTCTCAAATTATCAATCAATTTTTTACCTATTTTCTCATTTCCATGAATAGATCCTATGATTGTAGTAATAGGTCCTTTATTATTACCAATAAAATGATCGATATAAACTGGATAATTTTTTGTTATGGTGGTCCCAGAACTTTGTTTGTTAGGATTTAGGATCTGAATTTCTTTTACTCCGCTTTTTAAGCTATCGATAATATTTTGAACTTTAACAAGCATCCCATCTTGCACAAACTTTTCTTTTATCAAATTTTTGCATTCAGTAATATCTAAATTTTTGATCAAATTTTCATTTTTATAAATACCATCAACATTTGTAAAAAATATCAATTTTTCAACTTTTAAAGACTTAGCAATTTCCTTAGCAATGGTGTCAGCATTAATGTTTAGGATTTGTCCTTTTTTATCACAAGCAAGAGGTGAAACTATTGGAATGATATTCTTATTCAGTAAATGTAAAAGAATATCTGGATTAACTTTTTCTATGTCCCCCACAAATCCAAAATCAAATTCTTTTTTTGATCTTATTTTAACTTGTAACAAATTCCCATCAATTCCTGAGACTCTTATGCCATGAAGTGCAAATTTCTTCATAAAACTTAGAATTTCCAAATTCAGACTACCCCCATATAGCATCTTTATAATTTCCAAATCTTTATCACTTGTAACTCTTCTGCCATTAATTTTGATTGGATTATGATTTAAAAGTTTTGATAATTCATCAGCCTGTTGCCCACCTCCATGCACAATAATTACTTTAATTTTTTGTTCATGAAGTTTTTTTGTATATTTCAAAACATTTTCCAAAGATTTCTTTGATTTAATGATTTCACCACTAATTTTAATTATATAAATTAAATTTTTCATATAAGTACTGATTTTAAAATTTTTATAAATTGGTCAATCTCGCCAAACGTTACTGTTAATGGTGGCATAAGCCTAAAAACGTCTTTTTTATACGAAGGACCCAAAATCAGCCCTTTTTCCAGACAAAGTTTTACAAAATTTAGTTTAACTTCTTTAAACTTAATGCCAATCAAGAACCCTTTGCCTAAAACTTGATCTATTTGATTTATCTCCTTAAGCTTTTTAATCAAATAAAAACTTTTTTGTTTAACTTTTTTCAAAAAATTTTTTCTAAGAATATAATTAATATTTGCATATCCAGCACTACACACAAGTGGTCCGCCACCAAAAGTTGTGGCATGCTCTCCAGTTTTAATTGTTCTTGAAATCTTTTCTTTAAGCAAAACTGCTGATATTGGAAGCCCTCCTGCAATACCTTTTGCAGATGTGATTATGTCAGGATAAATTCCAATCTGTTCGCAGTACCAAAAAGTACCAGTTCTTCCAAGTCCTGTTTGGACTTCATCAAAAATAAGTAAAATATTATTCTCATCACAAAATTCTCTTAACTTTTTGTAAAACTCAAAATCAACTTCATTAATGCCACCTATGCTCTGAATTGCTTCACAAATTATTGCGGCAATATTCGCATTACAAAGTTCTTTTACGCTATCCAAATTTCCAAATTCTGCAAATGAAGTGTATTGATCAAGATTTGGTTCAAATTGGTGATAGCTATCAATACCAGTAATCCCTAAAGATGTAATAGATCTGCCATGAAAAGATTTTTTAAAAGAAATAATATGATTTTTGTTTGTAAATTTTCTTGCCATTTTGATAGCTGTTTCATTTGCTTCTGAACCAGAATTAGCAAAGAAAACCTGATATTTTTCTGGTAGCAAAGTCTCACAAAGCTTCTTACCAAGCTTAAAAGAGGGTTCTGTGAAAAAAATATTTGAATAAAAAATCAATTTATCACTTTGTTTTTTTATAGCTTTTACTATCGTAGGATTACAATGTCCTGTTATACAAACTGCATGGCCACCATAGAAATCTAGGTACTTTTTGCCACTTTTATCCCAAATATAAGTTCCCTTGGCTTTAACAATTTCAACTTCGAATTGCTCATAAGTTTGTAGCAAATAT
>MFXJ01000021.1:0-10355 GCA_001787465.1 Candidatus Peregrinibacteria bacterium RIFOXYB2_FULL_32_7
TCAAAAATAAATTTTATATAAAAGATATAATAGATGAGATCAAAGGATCGCTTATTTCTATAATTAAAGAAAATGATATAGATTTTGAAATTGATATTAAAGAAGCTAGAGAGCGAATATTCTCTGATAAGGAGAAATTTTATGATATTTTAAGTAATTTAATCAGTAACGCCATTAAATTCACGCCTTCAAAAGGTAAAGTAAAAGTAAAAGCGGTTCAAAATGAGAATGGAATTACGCTTGAGGTTAGCGATACTGGAATTGGCATACCAAAACAGCATCTAAATAATATTTTTAGTGATTTTACTCAGCTTGAGACAAGCGATTCGGTCAGACAGTACAAAGGTAGTGGTTTGGGACTTTTTATTGTGAAGGGATTGATTGAGCTCTTAAGCGGTACGATTGAAGTAAAAAGTACGGTTAACGAAGGTACAATTTTTATAGTAAAGATACCGTTGGAGGAGAGAGGATGAGGATAATTATATTCGGACTGTCGGATAGGTTGGTAATGGGTAATGGGTAATGGGGGATGGGGTGGGAACAAATGTCATTCCCGCACTTGTGTATATTTACGTTAGTTTCATCAAAGTGTGTGGGCGGGAATCTGTAATTTTGAGCAATTAGTAATTAGTAATTAGTAATTGGTAATTGGTAATTGGTAATTGGTAATGGGTAATGGGTAATGGGAAAGGGGTAAGGGGTAACCCGCCTTCGTTTCGCTATGGACGGACAGGCGGGCGAATCACGATCAAAAGTGCTCCTTGTCCTAGTTTTTCATGTTTTTCAACCAAAAATTCTTTCACATTTTCAATTTTTTCTAGGAAATCTCTCATTGCATTTTTATGAGATATAACATTATCAACGATTAAGATACTGCCTTTTTTTAAATTAGGTAAAATTGATTCAAAATACTGATTATGTTCGCATTTAGTAGCATCAAAAAATACTAAATCCCATTTTCCATAAATTTCAGGAATCACTTCTGGTGCATGACCTTTAATTTGAACAATGCAATTTGAAAATCCGGCCTTTTTGAAATTTTCTTTAGCCATCTCAAATCTTTTCCCATGCGATTCTATGGTATATAGAACCCCTTTATTCTCTTGTGCGGCTTTAGCTAGCCATAATCCCGAATATCCGATGGAGGTTCCTATTTCTAAAATATTTTTCGCTTCAATTTTTTTAGCTTTTTGATATAAAAATTCCCCCATCTCTTCAGCTACAATCCAAGAGGGATTTTTTTCATTATAGATACGGATTTGTTCTAAAATTTTTGTAAAATTAGACAAAATAAATTATTAAATTGTTAAAGGCGCATTGTCATCCCTGACTTTATGTATATTTACGTTAGTGCAGAAAAGGATTTGGCATCGGGGATCTGCTATTCTTAGCAAGTAAGTGGTTTAGTGAGTTAACCATTTTTTTAGTTTCTCTGCCGCTTTTCCTCTGTGACTCACGCTTAATTTTTCATCTTTGCTCAAAGCCGCGTAAACTTTATCATATTTTTCAGGTTTAAAACATGAACTTAATGGAATCCCAGCTTCAATTGGTGCTTCCAAATTGTTTGTAATAATTCCTTGGCACTCGCCTTGGAAACTTTTTATTCCTTTTCCATTTATAAAAACCACACAACTAACAAAACTTGCGCCTCTATTTTTTAAAGGCACATCTTTCATTTTTTCCATAAAATAAGAAATCCATTGCTCATCAGAAGCTTTTTCGCCCGCTCCCCATCTGCGAGTTTTGACTCCAAGCTCATTTGGAAAAGCGTCAACTAATATTCCTGAATCTTCAGCAATTACTGGGATTTTTAATTTCTCAAAATAGAATTTAGCTTTAATTATGGCATTTTCTTCAAAAGTTTCACCATTTTCTTTAGGTTCTTCATCAAATGCAAAATCTTTTAAATTTAAAAATTTGAAATTAAGCTCTTCTAAGAAAGTTTTCATTTGCTGAAATTTACCTGGATTGCTGGTAGCGATGAGGATGTTTCTGGACATAAGTGGCAATTTTATGATAAAATAAAAAGATTTACGTTAATTTAACATTTTAAATTTTAACATTTTTATATGTCTACTTCTAATGAAAAACCACAAATCCGTCCTGTATATTCGAATATGCAAGAATTAATAGAAAAATTTAAAAAAGCTTTAAGCGAAATTGATCTTAGAAATGAATATGGTGTAAAAAATGCTTATAAAGAGCACTTTGGTTATATTAACGATGCCACTCCTCCAAGCATGGAAAAAGCTGATCAAAGAATTTATGATGCGATTAAGGATTTGGAAGAGCGGATTGTAAGACAGGGAGGGGAAAAAAGATTAAAAGTTTTACAAAATAATGAATTTCTTGACACTTCCAATATGGATTGGGTTTGGTTAGATAAAAAATGGCAGTTAGGAGACGCTACAGGTAATAAAATTAATAATCCAATATTTGCAAAAGATAGAATTAAAATTAATGATCGAGGAGTTAGATTAGATTATCTTAAGGCTTTAATTAAATTAAAAGAAGAAATGACTTACGAGAAGCAATTAGCAACATTACAAATCACAGCGGCAGGATTAGAAAAAGATGAGGAAGAAGTCGAATTAGAAACAGTTATTGATTTATATGCAAAATCATATAAATATTTTGAAAATTCTGCCTTAGGAGAACATATGGATTATCAATATAATTTTTTTAGAGATGGTTATGATATTACAGTCATACATTTTAATGGAGATGAAGGCGCAAAAATTGAAGCAGTTGTTATTAGAAGTAAAGATAAAACTGTGATTATTGAAGCCTTTGATGTTTATACTCCTACAATTATGACTGTAGATAATAAAGATATAGGTGATCCAAAAGATTTGTATGGTAATGGCAGAGTTAATTATTATAGAGATGAATTTTCTAAAATAGAAGATAATTCGCAAAAAATAGCTTATTTAAAAAAAGCAACTGAATTTTTAAATCAAGAAGCACAAGAAAAAGGTATGGTAGAAGATGATGAAGAATTTTCTCCTGATACTTTCAATCAATTAAGAGAAAATATTTATTTCGATGGTTATATATATGAATTTACTCTTGCTGATAGTCATGTAATTGTTGATGGAATAAGGAAGGAGATAATATTTGAAAGCAAGGAGTTCGAAGGTGAGTTTACATTTAATTATTCTTCGGAAAGTGGAAATTTTTCTCTTAATAATAAATTACCTGATGGTAGTAGATATCAAATTAGGTCTAATAACTTAAAAAATAAAATTTTCCGTAGTCTTTTAACGATATTAAAAAAGCAAGCAGATATAAATAAAGAAAGTTTTGCTGATATAAAAAATAAAAAAGAATCTTTAAATAAAGAATATGAAAAATTGAGGAATTTAATTGAGATAATAATTATGATCCCAAATGGTGAGGAAAGAGATTGTTATTATAACGCAGGAGAATATTCAATTGAAACTGTATGGATGGATCATCACTCTCTTGTTTATAAAACAGCAAGCGAAGGTAAAGGTGGAGAATTCGTAAGTTCTAGCACATTGGTGGGATTTGAATTCGCATTAAATAATAGATTTAACGATCTTGAAAGTATACCTATATATTTAGAAAGAGTAAAACAAATGAACAAAGCTTTAAGTGCAGAATTAATGCTTACTTTGAAAAATGGATTTGAAAAAAGAGCTGAAGAACAGGGATATAAAAACATATCTGTAGTTCCTGGGTTTCAAGGAAAATCGTTAAATATTATTTATTTATATGCTGAAAATACATTAAGTTTGCCAGCTGTAACAGGTAATGAAACAAAAAAAATACCTGTAAAATTAGATATTAGAGCTGTTCGTTATGATTCAATCGAAAAATCATGGGATTATGAAATTTGGTATGAATTAGGAGAAGGAGATAAAAAATCCTGGCGGTCGAAAAGTATGGTAAATATAAATAATAGTAAAGATTTGCCTAATTTAGAAGAGGTTAGAGTTGCTATTAATAATTATATTAAGGATGGCCATGAAGAAGGGTGATTTTCCCCTCCTCCATCTCTTTTACTCTAATTAAATTCATCCTGATTTCACAGAAATTACTTGCTTCTTTTTTGCATGTAAAAAAATCTAAGCCTAAATTTATTAAAATTTGTTCGGAAATTAAAATTGCGTAATTTGGATTTTCGGTCAAAATTGTATTGTGTGCGTTTAATTTTAGCTGTTCTAAATAATCTTTTAATAAATTTTCAAATTCTTTTTGCCTTTCCATAAATTCCTGTTGATCCAAAACTTTTAATAAATTGAAGTAATATTCTAAATTATTTTTTGGATCCAAAGAAATTGCTTTTTCGAAGTATTGTTTAGATTTTTTTGGATCTGAAAAGGTTTTTATTTGATAAAATTTTCCGTAAAAATTATAAATTCTAGCGTCTTGTTTATTTTGTTTTAAAGTTTTTCCTAAAAGATTTTTTATTTTTTCAAAATCATTTTTATTAGCATTTGGGAGCAAAAAATTAATATAATCTAAATAAAAATCTCTTTTTAACCATATGTTTTCAGCTTTTTGATAATTTTTTAAAATGTTTTCAGTATTTTCAGTTTCATTAAAAATTTTTGCTTTTTGATAATAAAATCCAAAATAAGCGTCATGAATTGACCAAATAATTAAAAATAAAGAAATTAATAGCAAAAACAAACTTAAAAAATAATTCTTAAATTTGTTTTCTCTTCCTTGCGCTAACCATCCTAACAATACCCAAAATAAAATTATATTTGATACGAAATTTAAATTATAATCAATTAATTGATGCGCGATAAATCCGCTTAAAGCAATAAAAGCTACTAATTGAAGTTCATCAGCATTTTTAAATTTTTCTTTTATCCAGTAATAAATTTGGGGAATAAAGATAAAAGATAAGAATAAAGTAAAACTTAGAAAGGCGAAAATTCCATTTTCAACTAAGATTTTTAAAAATAAATTATGCGGATGATCGGAAATTGCTAATAAATTTTGTTGATATTTAGGATAAACAAACTTGAAACTATAGGGGCCATGCCCAAAAAGCGGTTTTTCTTTAAAAAGTTCAAAACTTGCTTTCCAAAAATTAAGTCGTTCCTGAATCGAAGTATTTTGTTCTAAATTTGCTATTTGCTGATTATTAAAATTTTCCAAATTAGACTCTGGAAATTTTGTATGATGATAGGTTTCAAAAGATATAGCGAAAATAGCGATAAATGCTCCTATATATATTAAAGAACTTAATCGCTTAATTAAATCATTCCAATCTTTAATAAAGATTTTATAAAATATCCATAATGCCATCATTCCAAAAATAGATATTCTCGCTCCTATAGAATCTGTTAGATAAAAACCTATGCCGTTAATTATAAAAGTCAGACTCCAGATAATATTATGCAAACAATAATTTTTCCCCCATAATTTTAAAATGATAAAAGGCAAGATTAATAAAATAAAATCCGCATGAGCATTTGGGAAAGCGGAAAGAATTTCATCAAAATTTTGGAAACTGCCGGCAAAACGGTCAAACGGCTTAGTTAAATAAGCAAAAATTCCGATTAAACTGCTTAAAGTAGCTATAAGAACAGTAATTTCCAAAAATTTTTCAATATATTTTTTCTCGAAACTTTCTCGTGAAGTAATCCAAAAGATCAAAATACCGCCAAAAACTTCAATTAATTCTAAAATCCCATAATTTTTAGTTTCAGAAAAGAAAAAAGAAAAGAGAAAAAATATAAAATATAAAATTAAAAATATATCAATAAATTTTATTCTTCCCGCCAGACCACTTTTTATTATATTATTGATGTCGGGCTGGTGTTCTTTATCTTTTGTTTTAATCCTATATAGCGCATAACGGAAAGCGCATAATCCAATTAAAAATGCAAAAATTAAATGACCTTGTAAACTTATTCCTCCTCGATATAAAACTGAAAATATTAGAGCCAAACTTAGAGTAAGCAAAGTAAAATTTTGTTTAGCGAAAATTTTTTTAATAAAATCCATTTCAAAAAATAAAAATCAAAGCTATTATAGCAGAGTAAAATTTAAAATTCTCAAAATGTTTTACCCAATTGCTCAACTTCAAAATAAAATTATCGTTGTGGATCATGAACCATATCTTGTTACTAAATTTAATTTTGCTAAGCAAGCTCGTGGTACCGGATCAGCTAAATGTACTTTAAAAAATCTTAAAACTAGCGCTAATATTCAAAAAACTTTTCAAGGTAATGAAAAGGCTGAAGCCGCTGACATTAAATTCGTTCGTTGCCAATATCTTTATAAAGAGGGCTCTAAATTGAATTTTATGAATAATGAGACTTACGAACAATTTGAAATAGATGAAGAAATGATAGGTGATCTTACTTATTTTTTAATTGAAGGGACTGATACTGATGTGCAATTTTTTGAGGAGCAACCAATTAGTGTTCAATTTCCTCCGAAAATGAAATTAAAAGTAATTGAAACCGATCCGGGAGTAAGGGGCGATACCGCTTCAGGAGGTTCTAAGCCGGCAAAAATGGAAACAGGACTAACAATACAGGTGCCATTTTTTGTAAAAGAAGGTGATATGCTACTCATCAATACAGAAACTTTTGAATATTGCGAAAGAGTGCAGTGATAATTATGAATTGTCAATTAATGAGAAAAGCTTTGCTTGTAGTTATTTTTCTGCTACGCTTCACGGAGTGCTTTTTGAAAATTTTATTTTTTATTTTTTTTGACTAAATTACTATAAATGTTAAATAAAAACTTTGAACTCATTTGTCCATATCAGCCCGCTGGGGATCAGCCTTTAGCAATTGAAAAACTTGTGAAAGGATTTAAAAACGAGACTAAATTCCAAACACTTTTAGGAATTACTGGATCAGGAAAAACTTTTACAATGGCTAATGCTATCGCGCAGATTCAAAAGCCGACTTTGGTTTTAACGCATAATAAGACTCTTGCGGCTCAGCTTTGCAGTGAATTTACAGAATTTTTCCCAAATAATGCGGTTAGTTATTTCGTGTCTTATTATGATTACTATCAGCCTGAGGCCTATATGGCCAGTACAGATACTTATATTGAAAAAGATGCTTCAATAAATGAAGAAATTAATAAACATCGACATGCGGCAACTATGAACTTATTAACTCGTAAAGATGTAATTGTAATTTCTTCTGTTTCTTGTATTTATGGATTGGGATCGGTCGATGATTATGCGGCTTTAGCGATAGAGCTAACCGTAGGCGAAACTATTATGAGAGATAAACTTTTACGAAAACTAACGGAAATTCAGTACCGTAGGTCGCAAATGTCATTTGATTCAGGTATGTTTCATGTGCTTGGTGATACTTTGGAAATTTTTCCTCCAGGTGGGGAAACAATTTTTCGAATTGAATTTTTTGGTGATGAAATTGAGCGAATTACTGAAGTTGAGGATTTTACAGGTGAACTTATTCAAGAAATGGAAAGTGTAAAAATTTTTCCAGCTAAGCATGATGTTACTACCAAAGAAAAAATTGAACGATCAGTAGCGGGTATAAAAAAAGATTTAGATATTAGATACGAAGAATTTATTAAATCCGGCCGTTTAGTTGAAGCAGAAAGGATTAAAACTAGAACAGAATATGATATTGAAATTTTATTAGAAACCGGTTATTGCAACGGAATTGAGAATTATACTAGATATTTAAATGGTTTAAAAGCTGGTGAGCCTCAAGCAACGCTTCTTGATTATTTCCCCGACGATTTTTTGTTAATGATTGATGAATCGCATATTACGGTCCCGCAAGTTGGAGGCATGCATAATGGTAATTTATCACGTAAAAAAAATCTTATTGATTATGGATTTCGATTGCCTTCAGCTTATGATAATAGGCCGCTAAAATTTGAAGAATTTGAAACGCACATGAAAAATGTTTTATTTATTTCAGCTACTCCGGGACAATATGAATTTGAACATACCAAAAAAGAGAACTTAATCGAGCAAATTATTCGTCCGACTGGACTTATTGATCCGGAAGTTGAAGTTAGGCCTAGTGAGAATCAAATACAAGATATTTTGGCTGAAATAAAAAATAGAATCAAAATGGGAGATAGGACTTTAATCACTACTTTGACAAAAAAAGATGCTGAAAAATTAACTGATTTCTTATCAAATATTGGGATAAAAGTTCGTTATTTGCATTCTGATATAGATACGATGGAAAGAATTGAGATTTTAAGATCACTTCGACTTGGTGAGATTGATGTTGTGGTTGGTATAAATTTATTGCGGGAAGGGCTTGATTTACCAGAAGTATCTTTTATTGCTATTCTTGACGCTGATAAACAAGGATTTCTTCGTTCCACAACTAGTTTAATTCAAACTATCGGTCGTGCCGCTAGGAATGTGAATGGCCATGTAGTGATGTACGCTGATAAAATGACTCCGGCCATGATTTCAGCGCTTGATGAAACAAGTAGGCGTAGAGCTATTCAACTTGCTCATAATGAAAAACATGGAATTACTCCGGCAACAATTAAGAAAGCAATAAAAGATATTGCCATGGGCTCAAAAGATCCTGATAAAGAAAAACGAAGGAAAAAAGCTCAGAAGCTACCAAAAGAATTAATGAAAGAATTTATTCAGAAATTAGAAGCGGAAATGGAGATAGCAGTTATCAATATGGAATTTGAAAAAGCCGCTGATTTGCGGGATGAAATTGAGGAATTGAAAATGAAATTATGATTATTAAATGTTTTCATCTTGACTAATTGTTTAGTTTCAAATTAGAATGACTAACCTTAGGTTCTACTATTAGTAATTCGCTAATAGTTTAATTTTTTATATTTTAATTATTAAGTTATGCTAGATGCGTTAAAGTCAGATGTTGACAGTCCTACTGATGGAGGGATAGATAAATCGCCTCATGATAAAGAAGCTTTATGGCTCCAAAGTATCGGTAGAAATTTTATATTGCCAATTTTAAGTGCAATAATGCTATCAATGGGAACTGCAGATTCTGCTTTGGCTCAGCCAAGAACAAGTCCTGTTATTGATACTGCTACTAATACTACCGCTGGTACTTATTCTACTTATCCTACTCATCCTACTGATAAAGGATCAGCAGATGAATCAAAAATTTTATTTAATCTGAAGATGTTGCCAGGAAATGAGTTGATTACATTAACAGACTTAACAGATTTGGCGAGAAGAAGTATAGAAAGGTGGCGGAGTGAGTTATCCGCAATTGTTGCGGAAAGTGGAGAAAATCTTGATCAAGATATGGATAAATTTATAGATATTTTTGCCAGACTTTATGGATTTTTATTATCTGGTTTCCCTGAAGTGTGTCGAGAAATAGCACCAATAAATACATTACTTGAATCAAATCCTGAATTTTTTAAAGCGCTTTATTTATATCTTTTAGAGCATCCTGAAATAAATATTAGACTTCATAATGTTACTGCTGGATTTTATGATCCGATTGTAGAAGTAACAAAAACAGTTGAATTGGCTCAAAAAGTAGAAAAAGCTAAAAAAGGAAGTGGAACAGAAGTTAAGCCAGATGATTTCACTCAAAGATTGGATAAATATGTCGTCGATTGTTTAGCTAATTTTGCTGATGATCCTGATAAATTTTATGAAGAATATATGAAATTGGTGGATGGAGATCAGATGAAGGGGCAATTTCTAAAAGTAAATAATAATATTAGAAGCTATTACGGTTTAGCTTTAAATTACCCATTAAGAGCAATTGAAGAATTACTTGAAGGTAAAGGTGTATGGGAGCATGACACTGCACATTTTCCAGGATCAGTGGGTAAAGAAAAATTAGGAGCTGTATATCGAAAATTGGAAGAGGAGCAAAAGAAATATTTACCTAGTTAATCTAAATAATTTTTTTATTTTCCATATCTTCCTCCGCCTAAGTTTTTTATAAATCCTTTGATTTCCATTAATCCTAGAATTGAACTTAATTCGGCTCCAGATATGTCTATTTTTTGTAAAATCTCATCAAATAATAGATTTTCATTTAAAATTTCATAAATTTGTTTTTCAATTTCTAAATCGAATTCCGGTTCTTTCTCCTTGTTTTTGAAAGTTTTTACAGGAAAATTGTCAATAATTTTTTCCAAAACATTTTCTGGATTTAAAACTAGTTCTGCTTCGTTATTTTTTATCAATAAATTTGTCCCAACGCTTTGTAAATTAAAAACGTTTCCGGGGACTGCTAGAATTTCACGATTTTGATCGAGAGCTGATTTCGCTGTTATTAGCGATCCAGATTTTTCCTGCGCTTCTATAATTAAAGTAGCGGAAGAAAGACCGCTTATTATTCGATTTCTGATCGGAAAATGATAGGCTATTGATGGAACTCCTAAAGGATATTCAGTTAAAAATA
>MFXJ01000021.1:10406-12117 GCA_001787465.1 Candidatus Peregrinibacteria bacterium RIFOXYB2_FULL_32_7
TCAAATCTAATCCTGAAGCTAAAACTGCGATAGTTTGACCATTATTTTCAAGAGTGTTTTTATGAACTTCAAAATCAACTCCATACGCATATCCACTTACTAAAGCCAAATTTGATTTTGTAAATTCAGGAATCCATTTTTTCAAAATTTCTTTGCTATAAGCGCTAATATTTCTGGTTCCGACAATTGATAAACAAGTGTTTTTTAAAATTTCTAAATTTCCCTGTGCATACAAAATTAAAGGCGGATCATAAATTTCTCTTAATAATCTTGGAAAATTTTCACAAGATAAAATTGAAATATTTAAATCCAGAATTTTTTCAAATTCTTTGTTTACATTAATCAGCTCTCTCATTTCTAAGAATTTTTTTATGGTTTGTTCTCTTAATCCTAAATTTTTTAAATTCAAAAAATTTGCTTTATTAAAAGCAGTTTTTGCATCCGCAAAGAATTTTAATATTTTGCGAAAAGAATTTTGATGGTTATATAAAATGATGTTGATGGCATTAAGATATTTCATGGGGATTTGTTTAAATTGTAGAGACGTATTGCAATGCGTCTCTACAATTTAAACACCTAATTATGAAATTTTGATGAATTATTTGTTAAATTTTCCTATCTTTCCAAAATTAAAGAAAAAATATATAATAATTAACGATGATTTTCAGATAATATTTAATAATTTAATTCATGTTGATTTTCGAAAACGTAACCAAAATTTATGATGGGAATGTTATTCTTGATAACGTTAATTTAAAAATTGATGGTGGTGAATTTGTAACAATTATTGGTCCGTCAGGAGCTGGTAAATCAACTTTGCTTCATGCTCTGATTGGTGCTACAAAAATTAATGGTGGCGGCATTTATGTTGATGGCTATCCAATTCATAATTTTACATCAGTTGCTCTTCAAAGTTATCGACGAAATTTGGGTCTTGTGTTTCAGGATTTTAAACTTTTACCAAAAAAAACTGTATTTGAAAATGTGGCTTATGCTATGGAAGCTTGTGATTATCCAGAAGAAGAAATTCAAAAAAGAGTTCCTGAAGTTTTAGATATGGTAGGTATGACTGATCATTTATCAAAATTTCCAGCTCAACTTTCTGGTGGTGAAAAACAAAGGACAGCAATAGCTAGAGCTTTGGTGCATAGCCCAAAACTGGTAATTGCTGACGAACCAACAGGTAATCTTGATCCAGAAGCGGCAAAAGAGATTATAGAACTTTTACTTAAATTAAATGCTGTAGGTATTACGGTGATTTTAGCTACTCATAATAAAGAACTTGTAAATATGATTCAAAAAAGAGTGGTTTTATTAAAGAAGGGTCAAGTCATTTCTGATCGAGAAAAAAGCGGCTATAATTTTAATTTAGGATTTAATGAGGAATTGGAAATTTTGGAGATTCAAAGTTGAAAATATTTATTTTGAAACTTTTTCTCTTGAAGAACATGTTGTTATATGTCAAGCTAAACTAGCTTTACGAAACTAACATTTTATTTCTTATATTTTTTATTATGAAAAGGACCATTCAAATTGTTCTTTTAGTAGCAATGTTAAGCATTTCAATGTTGGCTATAGGTTGCCAAGAGCAAGACGAAGATGTAGCTAAACGTAAAATGTCACCTTCAAAAGAGGAGGTATCGACAAATGACGTAGATGCTACTACAGAAGAAAAAACACCTGGAGGTGATAAGTTTTAATTTCTATTCTT
>MFXJ01000022.1 GCA_001787465.1 Candidatus Peregrinibacteria bacterium RIFOXYB2_FULL_32_7
TTTTAACTTTAACTTACGAAGAGCTTCAACAAAAGAATTTAAAAATTAAACATGCTTGCGAAAAAGATATTTTTACTAAAAAATTTGAAGAAGAATTAAAATCAGAAATTAAAAATGAAGCTGGTATTAAATCAATATTGGTGGCTTTTTCCAGTTTAGAAGGGAAACTTCATTTGCTTGATTATTCTAAAGATTTTTTATTTTCCTCAGAAGATAATCTCACTTTTGATGGTTCTTCTATTTCTGGATTTGCGAATTTAGATAAATCTGATTTGAGATTATTGATAGATTGGTCAACTCTTCGTTTCTTACCGGCAGATGTTTTTGGTGCTGGTAAGGTTTTGGTATTTGCGAATATTCACAATCAGGATGGGCAACTTTTTGAATCAGATTTTAGAAATCAATTAATTAAATTAACAACTGATTTGAAAAAGAAAAAAGGTTTAAAAGTGAATATGGCGCCTGAAATTGAGGGTATTTTATTTAATGGAATAGATGCTGAGCAGAATTATGATTCGCGAAAAGGATTTGAACTCGTCACAAAAGGCGGATATTTCAATACCTTACCTAAAGATGAACTACGCATATTTATAGATAAAGTTGCTGAAACCAAAAAAGCTTTGGGATTTGAAAATGAAAAAGATCATCCGGAAGTTGCTCCTTCTTCTTTTGAATTAAATTATAAATATTGCGAGATAGTCAGAGCTTGCGATCAGGTTTTGATTTTTAAACTTGTTTGCAGATTAGTGGCGAAGTCTATGGGATATACTGCTAGTTTTTTGCCAAAACCAATGACTGGAATTAATGGTAACGGTATGCATTCCAATATTTCTTTGGCACAAAATGGCAAAAATATTTTTTATGATAAAAAAGGCGAATTTAATTTATCACAAACTGCTCATCGTTTCGCTAAAGGTATTATGTATTATGCAAAAGATATATGTCTTACTTTTTGTCCAAGCGTTAATTCTTATCGAAGACTTGATCCGAATTTTGAAGCACCGAATGAGATAAAAATGTCTCCTACAAATCGTAGTGTTATGATAAGAGTTCCGTTTGGGAATGAAAGATCGGCCAGAATAGAAGTAAGATCAGTTAGTCCCGATTGCAATCCATATTTAGCAAGTTTTGCTTTACTTTCTGCTGGGCTTAAAATGATGAATTCTTCAGATAAGGATGTGAAAGAAATAGATTCTGAACTTCAAAAAAGAGGTAAAAGCATTCTTCCTTCAACTATTTATGAAGCTATAGATTATTTCCAACAATCTTCATTTGTTGAATCAGTATTGGGGAAAGAAAATAAATCTAAATATTTAAAAATTAAACAAATAGCGGCAAAAAGAAGCTCACAAAATTTAGGAACGATAATTAAAAGCAGTGAAATATTATTTCATCATGAAGTTACGAACCAGTATCTTTGGAGTAGATTTTAATCAATTGTGATTCGTGGTTCGAACAATTCATTCCTTCGGAATGAAACAAACGAATCACGAATCACCTGCCCGACACAAATGTCATTCAGGCGGGCGAACCACGTTTTTTCATCTTTCCTTTTTCATTTCTTTGGATATACTAAGATAGCCATAATTTTTCATAATGAATAAAAATAAAATTATAACTTCAGTAATATTAGTTCTGATTGGAGGACTAATTGGTTATGGAATTAATGATAAACCACAAATAATTTTTGAAAATGTTCAAGATCAGAAATCTGAGGTTGTTGAAGATAACGCGCCTTTGGATTTAACTAATTTATGGAAGGTTTATAATATTTTACAAACTGATTATTTTGATGCCACAGTTTTTAATTCGCAAAAACAAATTAATGGCGCTATAAAAGGTTTGGTTGAATCTGTAGGCGATCCTTATACTGTTTATATGAGTTCAGAAGAAAATTCCGCCTTTAAGACTAGTTTGGCTGGAGAATTTGAAGGTATTGGCGCTGAGTTGTCAATAAGACAAGGAGCTTTAATCGTCATATCGCCTTTAAAAGATTCACCAGCGGAAAAAGCTGGTTTAAAATCTGGAGATATTATATATAAAATCGGGGATGAATTCGCTGGGGATATGAATCTTTTGGAAGCGATTATGAAAATTCGTGGACCACAAGGTACTTATGTAAATTTAACTATTTTACGCGAAACTGAAGCGGAACCAGTAGAGCTTTCGATTAAAAGAGATACGATAACTATTCCAGATGTTGATTATAAAGAACTTGAAGGTGATATTTTTCATATCAGTATTTATCAATTTGGAGATAATACTTCTTTGGAATTTCAAAATATTATTCAAAAATTGCTTCTTGAAAATCCCAAAGGTATTATTTTAGATTTGCGCGGAGACGGAGGAGGATATTTGGAATCGGCTGTAGATGTGCTTTCAGAATTTGTTTTAGGAGAAAAAGAAGCAGTGAAAATTAAATATAAGGATGAAAATAAAAATTACAGTCTTTATACCAAAAATAAGGGACGGCTTAAGGATATTCCTTTGGTAGTTTTGATAGATAGCGGATCAGCTTCAGCTTCGGAAATAGTGGCTGGAGCGATTCAGGATTGGGGAAGAGGAATAATTATTGGAGAAAAATCTTTTGGCAAAGGTAGTGTTCAGGAGTTAGATGATTTGGAGAATGGAGCAAGTTTGCGAGTTACGATTGCTAAGTGGTTTACGCCAAATGATAGAACGATTCAAGATGTCGGTATTATGCCCGATCAAATTGTCGAATTCACAAAAGAAGGCTATGAAGAAGGTATGGATTCGCAACTTCAGGCGGCATTGGAAGCTTTGAAAATAGGAAATGGAAAATAGAAATTTTCTTATAAATTATGAATAAAGATAATAAGAATTCATTTAAATCTTCTGATCTTTTGTATTTAGAGAAATTGGAATTTAAAGATGAACTTAAAAAAACGTGGCTTAATTTTTTTGTGACTAATGCTCGAGTTGTGCTTTTATTAATTATAATTATATTAATTGCAGGTATTTATTCGTTTATAAATTTACCAAGAGAATCTAATCCGGAGGTAAAAATTCCAGTGGCAATGGTAATTACAGTTTATCAGGGGGCTTCGCCTGCCGATATTGAAGAGTTAATTACTAAAAAAATAGAAAATAAAATCGCCTCAATCAATGATATAGAGAAAATAACTTCTAGTTCATCTAATTCTATTTCATTAATTAGTGTTGAGTTCGCAAGCGGTTCTAATAGTGACGATGTAATCAGGAAGTTAAGGGATAGCGTTTCAGAAATACAAAGTGATTTACCTACTGATGCTGATGCTAGTGCTGTAAAAGAAGTTTCTTTTGATGATCGGCCGATTTGGTCAATGCAATTAACTGGCCCTTACGATGGATTTATTTTGCGAGATTATGCCGATAAAATTAAAGATGAATTAGAGAAAATACCTACAGTTAGAGAAGTAACAATTTCTGGCGGTGATGAAAAAGAATTTGAAATTGCTTATGACCCTGACAAACTTGTTTATTATGGAATTTCTTTTAGTCAGATAAATCAAAAAATAAGAGCCACAAATTTAGTTTTCCCTGCCGGCAGTATTGATGGAGATAAATATATTTATAACGTCAGGACAGATGGTAGATTTTTTGATATTGAAAGTTTACAAAACATTCCGGTATTTCATAATGATAATGGAGGGATTGTTACCGTTGCGGATTTAGCCGTTGTGACAGAAAAAGCCATTAAAAAAACAATATATTCAAGGCTATCTATTAATGGTTCAGTTCCTGAAGATGCGGTATCTGTTGATATTTTAAAAAAAGCCGGAGGATCAGTGATTAAGACTGCTGATCAAGCAAAAGAAATTGTAGATAAATTATTACCTACTTTTCAGTCGGGTGTGAAATATGCAGTAACTACAGATTTTGCGAAACTTATTAAAAGAGATTTTGATCGGTTAACTCATGATTTTTTACTAACTTTATTTTTAGTTGGAGTGATTTTGTTTTTAATTGTTGGATTAAAAGAAGCCTTTGTCGCGGGGTTGGCAATTCCATTGGTGTTTTTTGTCACATTTACGGTAATGTTACAAACAGGTATTTCTTTAAATTTTCTTTCCTTATTCTCATTAATATTATCGCTGGGATTGCTGGTTGACGATGCGATTGTTGTTGTTTCAGCAACTAAACAATATATGAAGACCGGTAAATTCACTCCGGAGGAAGCGGTGTTGCTTGTTTTAAATGATTTTAAAGTCGTTTTGACAACTACGACTTTAACAACTGTTTGGGCTTTTTTGCCGCTTTTAATGGCCACAGGAATAATTGGAGAATTTATTAAATCAATTCCAATAACAGTATCGGTAACTTTGATTTCTTCTTTATTTATCGCCTTAATGATTAATCATCCACTGGCCGCAACTCTTGAAAGACTGCGTATGACAAAAAACACGTTTTATTTAATTTTGGCTTTGATATTTATTTTAGCAGTATATTTAATCACTAGGGGATCAATATTTTATTTTTTAATGGCGATATTTTTAATGGCGTTGATTTATTTTTTTATTCGTCAATATAACAAGAAAGCTTGGAAACCTATTTTTGAAAAAAATGAAAAATTATATATAGAAGAATCTTATGATGATGAATTAATTAAGAAGAAATTGAGAACTCAAGGTTCAGAAGAAGAAACGAATTTGCTGTCGCGTTTTATGCATGGGATTTTTCATATGGATATATTTTTGCCAATTTATGAAAAAATTTTGAAAAAGATTATAGAAACAAAGAAATCAAGATTAAAAGCTTTAGGGTTAATATTTGTTATTTTTATCATGGCCATTTTTTTACCTATAACTGGATTAGTTAAATCAGAATTTTTTCCACAATCAGATGAAGATATAATTTATATTAATGCCGAAGCTGAAATAGGTTTAAAACTTGCAGAAACAGATAAAATTATCAGACAAATTGAAGCAAAATTATTACAATATAAAGAAATAGACAATTTTTCAACCGTGGTAGGCTCAGCAGGAGTATCGGCGAATGCTGTATCTAGTTCGCCAAGTGGAGGATCGCATTTAGCAGGAATAATAGTTAATTTAGTTGATAATGAACATCGCGACGTAAAATCTTATAACTTAGCAAAAACAATTCGTGAAGATTTGAAATCTATTAATAATGTTACCATTGATGTTGCTTCAGCTAGTGGCGGACCACCTTCTGGTAGTGCTTTTGAAGCTAGAATAATGGGTGCGGATTTAAATGAACTTAATTTAATTGCTACTGATTTAAAACAAATTCTTAAGGAAATACCAGGCGTGCTTAATCCTAGTATTTCGTTAACTGATTCTCCTCCAGAATATACTTTCAATTTAAATAAAGATAAGCTTGAATTTTATAATTTAGATGTAACGACAGTTGGATTTATGCTTAGAACAGCTATTTATGGTACTGAAGTTACAAAAATTTTAATTGACGGTGAAGAAATCAAAGTTATTGCTAGATTTTTGGAAAATAAAATTCTAAATATAGAAGATATAAAAAATTTACAAATTTTGAATTCACGCGGACAGTCAGTTTTTTTGTCAGATGTGGCTGATATAAAATTAACTAAATCAATTGATACGATTACAAGGATTGACCAGAAAAGAACAATTCTATTGTCCTCCTCAATAGAGGAAGGTTTGATTGCTAGTGAGATTTTATCTCAATTTCAGGAAAAGCTGAAAGAAAGTTATCAATTACCTGAAGGATATAGTATTGTTTATGGTGGTGAAAATGAACAAAATACGCAGTCAGTTAAGTCAATTTTGAAAGCAATGATCCTTGCCACTTTATTAATTATTTCAACTTTAGTAGTTCAGTTCAATTCTTTTAAAAAAGCTTTAATTGTTCTTATCACAATTCCTTTAGCCTTGATCGGAGTTTTCTTTGGAATGTTTGTGTTTAAAATAACTTTAAGTTTCCCTGGATTAATTGGGATTTTGGCTTTATTTGGGATAGTTGTAAAAAATGCGATTATTTTGATGGATAAAATTAATTTGAATTTAAAAACAGGAATTGAATTTAAATCCGCGATCGTTGACGCGGGTAAATCTAGGCTTGAAGCAATTTTCATTACCTCTATCTGTACAATTTTTGGTATTTTGCCAATAACGCTTTCAGATGAGACTTGGAAAGCTTTAGGTAGCGCTGTGATTTTCGGACTTATGGTCTCTTCATTTTTAACATTATTTATTGTGCCAACTTTGTTTGTAAGCTTGATTAAAGAAAAGCCTCAAAAAGTTGCATAAAAAATAACTTTTTTACAAAATAACATTATCGATCTATACTTTGATTAAATATGATTTAATTTATTTAAAATGAAAAAGTTTTTTTGTTTCATGGCAGGAATTTTATTAACTTTAAGTATTACAACTTTTGCCGCTTCAACAGTTTTTACAGATGAGAATACTTTTGAAGATTGGTATAAAGATGCCGTAATAAATATGTATAATAAAGGGATTATTACTGGCTATCCAGATGGAAGTTTCCAGGCTTCAAATAACGTGAGTCGTGCAGAATTAGCAGTTATGATGGATCGTCAAACAACTTTAATAAAAAATGGATGTATTTATGTAGAAGAAAGAGAACATCTTGGACTTGGTGGTGATCTATTTTTCTTGGATGGTGATATAGTTTATCAAGGTGATCAAGATTATTATTATTGTTTTAAAGGTAAAATTAATCAGAGTGAAACTTGGGATCCTATCCTGTGAATTAATAAAAACACACATAAATTTTTAGGATCAAACAATTTTTAGTTTGAAAAAATTTCTTACGAGTCAACTCACCCCGACCCTCTCTTACATTAAGAGAGGGAGGTTTTTTCTATAAATATTTTTTAAGTTTCAAAATTGTCTCCTCCAGATCATTTATAAGTTCTTCATTTTTAAATCTTATCCCGCATTACGGGACAATGATTAATTTATATTTAAATGCTATTGGATGTTGTCTTAAAATTTCTTATTTTTAATATTTCTATTTTTAACTAAATTCCAGAATATTTTTTCAGCTATAGTTTGTTCTTTTCTAAGCTTTTTAGTTAAAAGTTTAACATTCTCATTATCAAGCATATATTTATTTGGTTAAGATTCCCCCTTCTCTTAGTGTAAGAGAAGGGCAGGGGTTGAGTTAACTCTTTAGCAATTTTATTACTACTTTTTGGCATTTTCATGATTTTTTCAAATTAATTTCCGCTTGGTCCATAAAAATACACATAACTTTTTTACAAAATAACATTATCGATCTATACTTTGATTAAATATGATTTAATTTATTTAAAATGAAAAAGTTTTTTTGTTTCATGGTAGGAATTTTATTAACTTTAAGTATCACAACTTTTGCCGCTTCAACAGTTTTTACAGATGAGAATACTTTTGAAGATTGGTATAAAGATGCCGTAATAAATATGTATAATAAAGGGATTGTAACAGGCTATGCCGATGGAAGTTTTGGTGCAAATAAAAATGTGAATCGGGCTGAGCTTGTAGTTATGATGGATAGGCTGGTTAAATCTTTAGGAGAAAACAATGTTAAAACATATACAACGTCAGACTCCGATATTACTTTATATATTAAAGTTGGTGAAGAATTTAAAGTTCAATTAAATAATCCGGGTGATGGAGGTTATTCATTTGATCCAATTACGTATAATGCAAATGGTTCAAAAGCTATAATTCAGGCTTCTTATCAAGATATTGGTCCAACATATCATGCTGATAATCCAGAAGAACCATATTACGCTGGAGATTTTGGTAAGGTTATTTGGACTTTCCGTGGTTATGAACCAGACGAAACAGATTTGCTTATTACTATTTCAAGGTCATGGGAAGAAAACAGTAAAGAAACAGCATTTAAAGCTCATATTGTTGTTTCGCAGTAAACAAATTACTTCACTCTAACTTTCTCTCTTTCCACTTTATCACCATCTTTTAAATCTTGCGTGTTGGAGATAATTAAGATATCGCCTTGATTTAGACCTGAGATAATTTCTACCATATCGCCAAAAATATTCCCAATTTCTATAGTTTTTTCTATTGCAAGACCATTTTCATATACAAAAACTGAATATTCTGAATTGGAAATTTTAATGTTTTTCATGGGGATAAAAATTTTATCTTCTTCGTCAACAGTAAAATCAATATCAACAATCATGTTCGATTTTAATTCTTTATTTATATTTTGCAGTTTTAATTCAATTACGCCTTGTTTCGTTATTTGATCTAAAGAATCAGAAATATTGATAATTTGAGCTTTATAATTTTTTACCTCGCATTTATCGCAATAAATATTAGCTTCTTCATTGACTTTTAATTCTGATAAAATATCTTGATTAACACTAGCGATAATTTTCACTTCATCTAAATCCCCAACACTAAATAAAGGCTCTCCAGGATTGACTAGATTTCCAGGTTCAGTGTATTTTTGTAGAATAATTCCATCAATTGGACTTTTGATAAATTTTCTTTTTAACTGACTTTCCAAAATATCTATTTGCGTATTTGTTTTATTAGATTGCCCTTCTAATTGAGTTAATTGCAAGGATTTATTTGCTTGCTGTTGACTGACTGTATTAGCAAGATTTTCGATACTGTTGGTTAGATTTTTGATTTGTAAATCAACATCAACTTTTGTTTTTTCAAGTTGGGTCTCGGCTTTTACTAAATTATTTTTTGCAATATCTAGTGCGAATTCAAGTGAGCTGATTTGATTATCGTGTTTTTGTTGTAATAAATTTACAGAATCACTGCTGTTCTCATAAGCTGTTTCAGCTTGATTATATTGATTTTGAGAGGCAAGCAGGGCGATGTCAGAGTCTAATTTTAATTGTTCAAAGGCTTGTTGTAATTGATTCAAAGAATTTTGCTGAGTTGCCAGCCCGATTACTAATCCATAAATATTAGAAACTAATGAATCAACGGTTATTTGTTGAACATTGCCAACTGCAGTTGTATAATCAGTTGCTAATACATAATATTTATCCAAGTAATCTCTTTCAGAACTTAAATATTGTTCAAAATAATCAAACATTTCATCTAAAGTATATTTTTCAATTTCATAATCTTTATAAATTTTCTTAAATTCCTTCATCTCAGAATCAAAAAATTGAAATTCAAGGAAAACATTAGTTTTTAGATTACTATTCGATACTCCAAAGGCCTCATCATAGGCATCATTTGAGGTTGAATTGGTATAGCCTCTGATTTTATCCATTTCCACTTCAGTTTTAGTCATGGCTGAATAAACGGTGTTAAATAAAGTTGAAGTATTTTTTTCTAAATCTTGTTCTGCTTTTTTAAGTGATAATTCGGTGTTCTCCAGATTTTTTTCTGCAAAATCTAAATTCATTTTAAGCTGTTCTTGTGAATTTTCTGTTTGTGATAATTCTAATTCATTAGTTTTTTTAGCTGTTTCTAGGTTATTTTTAGCATTTTCCAATACTTTTTTCGCGTCAGATACCTGCTCTTCTAAAAGATCTATTTGCAATTGAGAAGAAGTTTTTGTTTTGCTTAATATTGAAAAACTGTTAGTCAAGCTATCATTGGTAGATGAAATTGTATTATCATATAAATTTTCAGTATTTGAATTTAAATTTTGAACATTTTGATAAGATTTAAGTGCGTCTAAATATTGTATCATTAAGGCATCCATACCCTGAGAATCTCCAAGCTCTGCCAAGATATCCTCTTTTTCAATTTTGTCTCCAACTTTGAAGTTTAATTTATTTATACGTCCAGATAATTCAGCTTTAATCAATATTTCATTTATTGGTTTTATCGTCCCAATTACTTTTTTAAAATTATTATTTTTGGTAAAATTTAGAACTTGAATTTGCACTTTAGGAATTTGCACTTTTTTTTCAGGTTCATTTTGATTGGAGCAGGCTGAAAAAAATAAAATTAAAAGCGATATAGTTATTATTAATAATTTGTTCATTTGAAAAGTTTTGTAAAGATCTAATTAATACATGATTTTGCAAAAAAAGCAAGATTTTAAAGGTAAATTTTTATTTTAAAAGATTTTTAAACTTTTTGAAATTTATTTTGCATTTTTAAAAATGAAATGCTACAGTAATTAACTATTAGTACTTTACTAATAGTTAAGATGATTTTCAAGCTGTGTCGTTATCTGTTTTTTAATATCTAATCATTTGTCATTATGGAAACTATTTTAAAATCTGGTCAAGAAGCGCCTGATTTTTTACTTCAAGATAAGGATGGGGAATTCTATTCGCTTGATAATTTTCAAGGACATTATTTGGTGCTTTATTTCTATCCGAAAGATTTAACTTCAGGATGCACGATTGAAGCAAAAGATTTTTCAAAACTTCAAAAAGAATTTGGGAAAGAATCAGCTATTATCGTGGGGATCAGTAAAGATTCAATTCAGTCTCATCAACAATTCACTGATAAAGCTAAGCTATCAATTTTTCTTTTTTCTGATCCCCAGGCTGAAGTTCATAAAAAATATGGCGTATGGCAACCAAGGAAATTTATGGGCAGAGAATTCTTGGGAACAGTTCGTTCCACATTTCTAATTGACCCGAATGGCAAAATTTTGGAGATTTGGAATGACGTGAAAGTAAAAGGACACGCAGAAGAGGTTTTGAAAAGATTGAAAGAAATGAAACGGTAAGATATCAAATTAAATATATCCACTTTTTGGCTCTGGTAAATTTTTATATTCTTCTTTTGATTTTATAATTTCTATAACATAATCGGTAAATTCTTGAAATTTATTGCGTCCTTGGCAATCATCCCAAGATAATTCTTTTTCTGTATAATTTATTTGAACTTTTAAATAATAACTTGAACAAGGTGTGACTGTCATTGTTATCTCTTCTTCTATTATCTCATATTTATTAAATAATTTTAAATTATTCATTTTGTGATATATATTTGTAAGTTCATTTTCTGTTAGTTGAAATTTTATTGTTATTGATGGATCAACTATCATATCTTTAGTATAAGTTTGGTCAAAAGTATTTAGTTCGTTTTTTGCATTAACTCCATATTTGAAGATAAAATTGAATGTATCTGGGTATGTTGGATTATAAGTATCTCCAAAGCTATTTTGGGCTATTGATTGTAGTTTTTTATTGGTGCTTGCTGTGTAAAGATTATGAGAGTCAGTTATGATTTTTTGTATATTTAAAGGAAAAATGAGTTTGATGTCTTTTGAATATTGAGATCCGTCGGCAGGTGTTTCGTAAGAAATTTTATTTGAGTCGAAATATGATAATTCATTTGGATATATTATTTTAGTTGGTCCAGATGATCCGCTTGCTTCTTTTAATTCATTATTTTCTATAACAAATTCCGAACATCGCACCCAAAGATAAAATGGGAATATATTATTAGTTGGATCCAAATTCTCTATAACGCAAAAATTACGACTATCTTCTACTGTTTTCCAGCTAAAATGTTCTTGCGTAACAAGATAATTGGTAATAAATTTTTCCAATTTATCATTGCCAACAGTAGATGAAGGTGAGATATAATCTTTACATGTTTTTGGCGAAATATCAGTAAAATTATTAGTTTCATCAACTTCACCAGTTTGTAAAATATTCTGATTGTTATCAACTAAAAAACATTTTGCTGAAATAATAGGCCGTCCTGATCCTTCTTGAATAAATACTAAATACCAATTGTTACCTTCCTGTTCTGTTTTAATTGATTTATACTTAAATGGAAGTGGTTTTCGGTATTTGAGGTAAATAAATCAAAAAGGGCTTGACGAATTTTGATGATTTTAAGAAGAGAATAGAGGTGG
>MFXJ01000023.1 GCA_001787465.1 Candidatus Peregrinibacteria bacterium RIFOXYB2_FULL_32_7
AAAACAATAGATTTTTTAAAAAAGATAATGTATATATTATATACAAATTATCATCAATTTCGCGCCCGTAGCTCAGCTGGATAGAGCAGAGCCCTTCTAAGGCTAAGGTCGTAGGTTCAAATCCTGCCGGGCGTACCACAAAAATTTACTTGTAAATTTCCTTAATTCTTAATTCTTATTCTTAAGCTTTTTATTTTAGCAATTATTTCTAATTACATGTAAATTTTGAAGATTTAAGAGTTAAGTTGTTTTTGTATTTTTGAGAGAGTTTTGATTCGTTTAAAAAGGCAAAGCTGGCTTGCCAGCCGTAGCTTCAGCGAAGGCTGGTGGGCGCTCAAGGGTTCGAACCTTGGGCCTCCTGGGTGTAAACCAGATGCTCTACCAACTGAGCTAAGCGCCCTTATTTTGCGAATGCAAAGATAACAAAGAAGTAGATGAAACTCAAGCGATTTTTGAATTAAAAAATATTATTTTTATTTTGATCCTTACTTGCAGTTTAAGAATGAAGTTTGGAATTTGAGGTTTTTTTTAATATACTTTATATGCTTTTATTAGATTTTGATGTTTTTAAAAAATCAGAAAATTCATTTTATTGGTATAGGCGGAATTGGTATGAGCGCTTTGGCTTGTTTGATGTTTGAAAAAGGTTTTGAAATCTCTGGATCTGATTTGGTTGATAGTGCGATTTTAAAAAATTTGAGAAAAAAGGGTATTAAAATTTTTTTAAATCAAAAAAGAAAAAATATTGCAGATGATCTTGATTTAGTAATTGCAACGTTAGCTATTGATGATAAGAATGAGGAGATTTTGACGGCAAAAGAAAAAGGTTTAAAAGTTTTGACTTATCCGCAAGCTTTGGGCGAGTTTACAAAAGATTTTGAATTAATAAGCGTTTGTGGAACGCATGGAAAATCAACAGTAACAGCGATGTTGGCTGATATTTTTATAAAAGCCGATCTTGATCCGACTGTACTTTTGGGAACGAAATTAAAAAGTTTAGATGGAAATAATTATAGAGTAGGGAAAAGTAAGTATTTTATTATGGAATCTTGCGAGTATAAAGAAGCTTTTTTGAATTATCATCCATCGGTAATTCTGATTACTAATATTGATCCTGATCATTTAGATTATTATGGGAACGCAGAGAAATATGTTGAGGCGTTTGAAAAATATATTGGAAGATTAAGGAATGGCGGCAAAATAATTTGTAATTCGTATTTGAAGAATAGCCAAAAACATTTTGTGAAATTTGGGGAGGGGGATGATAATGATTATATTTTGCACAATGATGAAATTTGTTTCCGTGAAGGCGACAATTTTCGTGAAAGCGACAATATGAATTATCGCCTTCACGGAAAATTAAATTTACAAATTCCAGGTAAACATAACAGAATTAATGCTCTCTGTGCTTTTGCTTTGGCTCATAGTTTGGGAATAGACGAAAAAATTATTTTGTCAGCTTTAAATAATTTTACTGGTACTTGGCGACGATTGGAATTTAAAGAGAAAATGGTGTCAGGAGCTTTGCTCTATGATGATTACGCTCATCATCCCGCGGAAATTAAAGCCAGTTTGCAGGCCATGCGTGAACTTTATCCAAAAAATAAAATTATTGTTGTGTTTCAGCCACATCAATATTCCCGTACCAAATTTTTCTTAAAAGAATTCGGTAAAAGTTTTGATTTAGCTGATAGGGTTATTATTCCAAATATTTATAAAGTCAGGGATTCAGATGAAGATGTAAAAAGTGTTTCTTCACAAGATTTAGTTGCTGAAATTTCTAAACATCATAAAAATGCAGAATTTGGAGATGGATTTGAAAATACAGCAAAGATTTTGAAGGAGGAAACAAAGAAAAGAGATATAGTCGTGATAATGGGAGCTGGAGATATTGAAAGGTTGCCGGAAATGGTTTTGAAAAAATAATTAAAAAATTATCTATCCCTCAATTTCGCTAATAATCTCAAGATTTCAATATAAAGCCATACCAAAGTTACCATTAGGCCAAAAGCTCCGTACCATTCCATATATTTTGGCAAATTTTGCTCTGCGGCATGTTCGATGAAATCAAAGTCCAGCACCAAATTTAAAGCCGCAACGATTACCACTATCAAACTAAATAATATCCCAAAAGTTCCGCTTTCATGAATAAGCGGTATTTGTATTCCAAAAAATCCAAGTAAAATACTAGCGAGATAAATTACTGCTATTCCTCCAGTTGCCGCAATAATTCCCAGTCGAAAATTTTGCGTGACTGAAATAAGTTTTGATTTATAAGCCATTAGAAGCGCAAATAGTACACCAAAAGTAAGAGCGATCGCTTGCACAACAATTCCAGGATACATCGCTTCAAATGTAGCTGAAATTCCGCCAATAAATAATCCCTCAAGCGCCGCATAAATTGGAGCAGTAATGTAAGCAGTTTCTTTTTTAAAAATAGTAATTAAAGCCATAATAAAACCGCCAAAAGCTCCAAGTAGTAACCAGCCCTGAATTGAAGCTGGGTCCATGGAATTAAAAAATCTTCTCCAAATAAATGTAGCGGTAATAAACGCAATAAAGACAAGAAGACCTGTTTTATTAACAGTGCCGTCAATTGTCATTGTATCACTTCCAGCTTGAGCAATACTGCGAAAAGATTTGTCATTTAAAGCTGGATTTGCAGTTCGAATCATATGACTAAGGATAAAGGATAAAGGAAAAAGGATAAAGAAGAATGGTGAATCACGATTCACGTTAATTATAGCATATTTGTTTTTAGAAAAATTTTAATTTATAAATATCTTCTCATTAAGCCAGTAACAACACCTTGAATTTGTAGCTCTGATTCAGGATAAATATCATTGTATTTTTCATTTTCAGGTCTTAAAAAAATTCTGCCTTCTTTATCTTTCATATATCTTTTAACAGTATTGCCACCGTCAATTAAGGCAATAACAATATCTCCTAGTTTTGGCTCTATTGATCCATCAACAATCACTGTGTCGCCTTCAATAATGCCGATATCGATCATGCTATCGCCTTTAACTTGCAGTAAAAAAGTTTTTGAAATGTCTCGAACCATTGAAATATCAATGTTCATTCTGTCAATTATGTTTTCTTCAGTTATGATAGGACCGCCAGCAGGAATATAACCTAAGACAGGCGCTAAGAAAGTTTTAGCCGCCGCAGTAAGACGTTCTTTCACTTCATCTAACAATTTAATACTTCGAGGGGTGTCGCCTTTTGAAATATAACCCTTTCCGACCAAGGCATTTAAATGTTTGAGTACACTATTATCAGAATTTACGTTCATATACTGTCGAATTTCTTTTAAAGTTGGAGAAGCTCCATTTTCAAATTGATAATCGCGGATGAAAGAAAGAACTTTTTGTTGTTTTTCGGTTAGGTTCATAAGAAAAAAGAAAAAATGATAATAAAGAAAGAAGAATGAACATTTATTACATTAAGTGAGTTTATTCTCACCGTCAAGTGTTTTTGACTTTACAAAATTTAATTTTTTCATTTAAGATAACTTTGTAAAATTTTTTTAACTTTTTTCTTATATATGGCTCAATTGGGTATTCGCGAATATAATGCGAAGAAAATGTTGGCTAAATATTTACCAGAATTTTCAAATCAAAAAGTTAATGGCGACCAAAGAGTGATTTTGCTTTATGAAGGGGTGGATTTTGGATTGATAGAGAGTGAAAATCCTTGGCTTAAAGAAACAAAATTGGTGATGAAACCTGATCAGCTTTTTGGTAAGCGTGGCAAACACGGGCTTGTTTGGTTGAATTTAACTTGGGATGAAGTTAAAAATTTATTTAAAGAAAAAATTAATTCAGAGGCGACGGTGGGGAAAATAAAAGGCAAATTAACTCATTTTATCGTTGAAGCATTTACGCCTCATGAACTTGAATATTACGTCTCAATCACAACAGAAAGAGATGGTGATGTGATAAATTTTTCAATAAATGGTGGTATAGAAATTGAGGCGGTTTGGAATAGTGTAAAAACTGTTAAAATTCCGATTTTGCAGTCAAGGGAAGAATTGAATTTAGATCAGTTAGTTGATGAAATTCCGCAAGCAGAAGAAGTTAAAAATTTTATTAAAGCTTTATATAAAGTTTTTGTTGAGCTCAATTTTACTTTTTTAGAAATTAATCCTTTTACTTTTGTTGATGGGAAAGTTTTACCTTTAGACTGTGTGGCAAAACTTGATAATACCGGACTTTTTGAGTCAGGACGGTATTGGGGAGATGTTGATTTTCCAAAATCATTCGGTTTGCAATCAAGTAAGGAAGAAGAATATATCGAATCTTTGGATGCTAAGACCGGGGCATCTTTGAAATTAACAATTTTAAATCCTGATGGAGCAATTTGGCCAATGGTGGCTGGGGGAGGGGCGAGCGTTATTTATGCTGATACCGTGGCTGATTTAGGGTTTGGAAAAGAATTAGCTTGTTATGGAGAATATAGTGGTGGACCTTCGACTGAAGAAACAAAAGCTTACGCCGAGACAATTTTGGATTTGATGACTAGAAGACCCCATCCTGAAAATAAGCAAAAAGTTTTATTAATTGGAGGCGGAATTGCTAATTTTACTGATGTTGCTAAAACTTTCAAAGGAATTGTGTTAGCTTTTGAAGAATACGCAGAAAAATTAAAAAAACAGCATGTAAAAATTTATGTTCGACGTGGTGGGCCAAATTACAAGGAAGGTTTAAAGCAGATTAAGTCATCAGCGGATCGTTTAGGACTTGATATGGAAGTTTACGGACCAGAAACGCATATGACAAAGATTGTAGCGATGGCGCTACAGTCCAATTGATGATATAGAAGATTTTTCTAAAAATTTAGTTAAAAATATTAACTCATTAAATTTTTGTCAGATTTATTAAAATCTTTCCATGCTCTCATCAGTTCCTCATCAAAACTAATCAATTCTAAATTGTGATTTTTGGCGATAATTAGGAGTGATAGGTCTACCATGGATAATTTTTTATTAGAATATGGAAAGTTATCAATTGTTTGGTTAAATTCTTCGTCTGATAAATTAAAAATACTAATTTGTTCGTTTTCTACAATAAATTTAAGGGCTTTTTGAGCTATATCTTTATCTTCTTTTAATAATAAAATTGTGCCGATTTCAAATAAACAATGTTCGGTTAAAATAAAATTTTCTAAAGATGATAATATTATATTTGCTTTTTTGAAATTCAGTTCTTCTTTGCGAAAGTAAGCAATGAGTATATTGGAATCTAAAATATATTTTGTCTTAAGCTCCATAAAGTATTTGATCAATTTTATTAACTAAATTACGCTCTTTTTTGTTTTTAGAGCTAAATTGGACTTTTTTTAAATCTTCCAAAGTATATTTTCCTTTTTTGTTAATATTTCGTATGTCATTATCTTTAATAAAAGGTTTATATTTAAGTTCATTGTCAATAATTTCAACTTCAAAAAATAAGACCTCAGGATGTTGATTCCTGTATTCTTTTGGCACAGATATTTGACCGCTTTTTTGGGATAATTTTACTATATCCATAATTTTGTATTATTGTGAATTTGTATTTCACAAATATTGTATAATACAATTTAAGAAAAAACAAGACGTTGGGAGAATTTTATTTTCTATCTATTTTCATACACTTCTTCTCTTTTTCCTAAAAGATTTACTAGATATATTTCATTTAAGGATTCTATAGGCACGCTTTCAATAGGGAAATAAATTAATGGATCAACTAATAGGAATTGTTTTTGATTGGTTGTTTTATCTAGTTTGGTAATGTGATATTCAAGATGCAGATGAGAACCGGTAGTGTATGGACCAGCACCTTTTGTACCTGGCATGCCTCCGCTTAAACCTACTAAATCGCCTTGAGCAACAATGTCTCCTTTTTTTACAAAAGTTTCAGAAACATGTCCCAAAACAACACTGTTCCCATTTTCATCAGTAATAATAATTTTATGATAAGCGTAATATTTCGGATTGTCTTCTGAGATATTGTATCCATTGGCATAAGTGATAATACCGGTCATTGGTGATAAAAGAGGACTGCTTTGAGGTACTCTAATATCAGTTCCTGTATGATTGCCAATACTTGATTTAAAAGGATAGTTTGGATCGTTAAAAAGAGCTGTTATGCCTCTATACGGCGATACAGGCCAGATTAAATCCATATCAGAGCTAGGAGTTAGCGCCTGAAATTTTTCGCGGATTTCATAAGCAAATTCAATGTCAATATCGCTTGTGTATTTATATCTATCTAAATCTTCATTTAATAATTGTAAAGTTTTAAATAAAATTTCAGTTTCTTTTATTATTTGATCTTCTTCTTTTTTGGCAAAATTAAGACGCTCTTCAAAAACAAATTTTTCTTTTTTTGTGCTTTCTAAAGTTTTTTCTTTTGCTTTCTTTAAGGCTTCTAAATTTTGTTTTTCGTCATCTGATATTGTTTTGGTTTGTTTTAAATCTTCTTTTTTTGCTTTTAAATCTTCTTTGAGATATAAAAGCGCGTCTTGATTAATTTTTAACTTTTTTAAAACTTGTTCGGAAGTTTCTTGAAATACTCCTAGATAAGTTATTTCCTGATCAAATTCAGACATGCTTTTATTCGAAAGCAGAGCTTTTAACGGACTTTTGTTATTAAGAGAATCTGCTTGAGAATCATATGATGAGTAAATTAAATTCAGGATTTCGGACATAAAATCTTTTTGATTTTTTAACTCTATTTCTTTGATATCAATTTTTTCATTAATTAAAAGGATTTTAGTCTCTTTTTCCGTGATTTGTTTATTTAGGCTGGCAATGATAGTTTCTTTTGCGCCTATTTCAGAATCGTAATAATCAATTAAATCGCTGAGTTTAGTTATTTCTTTATCTAAAATATTTAATTTCTCTTTTGTGGCATCTACAGTTTCATTTTTATTCTTTAATTTTAGTTTGTTTGCTTGAATGGCTTCTTTGATTTTTTGTAAAGCTTTAAGCTGTTGTTGAATTAATTGTTCCATTTTGTCATCTTCTTCATTTTGTTCTCCATCATTTTTTTGTTGTTCGAAAATGCTTTTAAAATTTTCGTTATTTTGTTCTGCAAAAACAGGATAAATAAAACCAATATTTATTAAAATAATAATAATCAGCGATGAAATAACATATTTTTTCATTTTTTATTCTTAACTATATATTTAAAATCTTTCTATTTTATCATAAAAATGGAGATAACTTAATTTAAATACCTAGATTTTATAAAAAAACCTTGTAAAAACATAAAATATCGCCTAAAATCTCAAAGCAAATTTGAATTTTTCCCTAAATTTTTCATTTTTCATTTTTTATTTTCATTTTTCATTTTTTTATATGGCTCATAAGAAGGCTGGTGGTTCGAGTAAAAATGGTCGAAAATCCAATGCTAAACGTCGTGGAGTGAAACTTTTCGGTGGAGAATCTGCGAAAGCTGGCAGTATCATAGTACGTCAAAAAGGGACGAAATATTTTCCTGGCGAGAATGTGATGATGGGCAGAGATTTTACCTTATTTGCGATTAAAGAAGGTCAGGTCTATTTTAAAGAGAAGAAACAAAAAAAATATGATGGAAGAGTGTTTATTAATACATTTGCTTGCGTAGGAACTGTTTGATCTACCATTGCTCTTAATTGATGCTATACTAAGTATAGTTAATTTTTTTGTTGAAAATATTTTTTTTCAATCTAATAACTAACAGCTAATTAATGTCACTTGAAGAATTTGGTTTAGACGGTTCACAGGATGCGATTAGTGGTGAAGCGCTGGAGAAACTTGCTGAACAGTTAAGAGAGAATTCTGCTCATATTAAAGCTTTACGAAAAGAGGAGAAAAAACAGCGAGCCAAAGATAATAAGTTGGTAACAATTTTGATGAGGTTTGTGAAATCCTGCAAAAGAGATGATTTGGTGGCTTTGATAGCTAGGCTTTTAAGTGATAATGTGCCGGCTAGTTTTATTTTGGCGATAATTTTGCTTGGCAACGATGACATACAGGCAGAATTAGGAATAAAATTGCAATTACCAGCTGGAATTGATTTCAATCAAGATCATGAACTTCAAGAATTTGATGAGGAACATAAAAAGCCAATTATTTCGCCAGCGCAGAAAATTATTTTAAATATATGGACAGAAAGTATTATTATGTCAGCCCTTGAGAATCCGTATAAGATTTTGCGTACAGTTCGAGATCCGGAAGAGAAAGTTAAATCTAGCGCTATACAATTAACAGCATTTATAATTCGCGATTATTTTGAGCAGGAAAAAATAGAGATGGAATTTGAACAAATCAAACCTTTTGCAGAAATAACATTGAATCGGGTTTTTGTAGAAGTGAGTAAAAGGCTTGCGCAGAAGCAGATCGAGGAGGGAGAATAATTTTTATTTTTTAAAAATTACTTGTCTGTCCAGTTTCAATATCTAAAATCGTATCGTAGGGGCTTCTAAGATATTTTAGGGTTATATTTGCTTGTTTGGAGTAATAATAATCAACTGGAACGCCCGCGCCTACTCCGATCGGATCAGTTTCTATGATTATTAAATCTGAAAATAAATTTAAAGTTTCTTGGCCTTTGCCGTCAATTTGTATGTTTTGGTTGGCTTTTGAAATTATTTCATCAAGGTTTGAACTATCAACTGTTCCTTCTTTAACATAAGTTAAACTAGCAATTATTTTATTAATCTCTTCCAGAAATTGATTTTGCAGGGAGCCTTTTCCGAATTCTATAAATAAAATTAAGATTTTATTGTTAGGAAGATATAAATATTGTTCTTGAGAATAGGTATCATTATTTTCAAAAGTTCGAATTAAATTTGGAATTTCTGTATTTAAGTCCTGTTTGCAATTATTTGTGCAATAGATTTTCTCTAAATCTCCAAAAAGTTTTTCTTTAGTTAGATTTTCTTCATTTTCAATTAAAACAATTTTTAAATAAGCGCTTAATTGGCTTAAATTTTGATAATAAATTTGCGAATTTGTGGTGTCTTTTTGCCAAATAATAATTTCATTGGTTTTTTCAATTAATGTCCAATCATTAGGATATTTAAGTTGAAAATTTAATTTGGCCATTTCCAGTTTCGGCCAGTTAAGTGAGATATCGAAATTTTCTAAATTATTTTCTTTGATATAGGCAATTCGATAAATTATTTCAAATAAATCGCCACGAGTCAGTTCTTTTTCTGGATGAAGTAGGCCGTCTATTTGAAGTAGGATAAAGTTTTTTTCAAGAGCAAAATTGGTATAAGGTTCATACCATTGCTGATTCTCAGTTTTTTCAGTAACGCTAAATTCGAAAGCCAGTAAGCTGATTTTGAGTGCTTCAGCTAGTGATATTGTGTTTTCCGGTTTAAATGTTTTGTCAGGATAGCCCTGAATAAGATTTTGATCTACAGCTGTTTGTACGTATTCATAAAACCAGTCAGATTCAGATAGATCTAAAAATTGAGAATTGAGAGTTGAGATGTTTGATTCAAATGTTGTGTTGTTACTTTGGTTTTCCGTTGTGAGCTGTGCGTTATACGCATTTGAGGATTCTAAAATTACTTTTAGGGCTTCGGCGCGGTTAATGGCTTTGTCTGGTTTGACTGTGCCGTCTTCATATCCTTGAATAATGCCTTTTTCTTCTAAATATTTGATAGCTGAATAATTTTGATGATTTTCCGTGAGATCGGTAAAGGCAAAAATTGATGATGTTTGAACCGCAATTAGCAATAAAAAAATTAAGACGCAAAGAATTTTTTTAAATTTTTTCATTTTTTAGAAAAATGTCCTTTAATAGTTTGATAAAATTTATAAATAGCAAAGATAAAAACTAACGCGCTTAACCATTGACTGATTGTTAATTCATAAAAGCGCGGATCAATAACTCTTAAATCTTGAGCGCGGAAAAAATCTAATAAAAATCTAGTGAAGCTGTAGTAAATTAGAAAAATGTAGGCAATTTGTCCGGTTTTTGGAAATTTTTTACGCAGACTCCAAAGAAGCAGGAAAGTGATTAAACCGTTTAAAGATAAATATGCCGAGACTTCATGACGTAAAATGTTATCGTTTAGTAGAGTTGATCCAAATGGGAACCAATGTACTGGCGAACCGATATGATCGCCAATTAAAAAACATCCGATTCGTCCAAAGAAAATACCAATTGCAAAACCCGGAGCCATGATGTCAGCGATTTGCCAAAAATTTTTGTTTTTAATTTTGGAATATATATATATTGTTAAAATCGCGGCAAAAATTCCGCCGTAAAAAACTAGGCCACCTTCCCAGATTTTGAAAATATCAAGCAGATTTGATGAATAATTTTGCCAAAATAAAATAACATAAAGGAGTCGACTGCCAATCACAGATGAAATAATTATCCAAGTGAAAAGGTTGATAATCTCGTCAGGATTTTGTTTTTTCCTTTTAGCTTCTTTGGTAGCAATGAATAATCCAACCAGCATGCCGATAGCCACCATTAATCCCCAGATTTTGATAGAAAAGTGGCCATAGATTGGGATTTCGGTAAGTTTAGTGAAAGTCATTGATATAATTGGTAATGGGGGATAGGTAATTGGTCTTAAATTTAAGTCAATAATACTAAGTACTATCATGATGTATACTCAATTGTTTGATTAGGAGTACAATTATGCAAATTTTAATTTAAGTTCTGTTTTGCCTAAAGCTAAAAAAATTCTTGTTATAATATCAATACCAGCTGAAACTTGAGCGTGTTCAATTCTGCTAATTACAGCAGGAGTTGTTTCTGCTTTTTCAGCAAGATCAGCCATAGAAAGAGATTGATAAGTTCTTTCTTTGTGAATCGCTTCCGCTAGTCTAATTCTAGCTTTTGCATCTTCTAAATATATTTTTGCTTTTGGATGCTTTTCTGCTTCTGTGAATATATTACTGTATTTTTTAGTTTTCATAATTTTATATATTTAAAGGAATGTATAGTTTGTCTTTTAAAAAATTTAATTTGAAATTTTCTACTTGATCTAAAATTTTTTCTATCATTTTATCTACCTTTTGTTTTTTGCCTTTTTCGTATAATTTTGGTTTATCGAAAGCATTTAGGAAAATAATTTGTTTGTCTATTTTTGTGAAAAATGCAATTCTGATAAGTTTATCTGATTCTTTTATTTTTAGAATACCAATTTCTCTATTCTTATATTTTTGAACAATAGGAGGTAAATCATATTTGCCATTATTTGTGAATAAATATTCTAAATGCGCTTTAATATTCATTATTTTTTTCACTTTCTTTCTCTTTTTTTCCTCAGAATCAGTTTTTTCAATAGCGTATTTTTCAAGGTATTCTAGAAAAGGAGATTCAAGTTCTCCTTTATTATTTTTAAATGCGTAACAAAATAAGTCCATGGGTTATTATATATTATCTTATAAGATAATGCAATTCTTTTTTAAATTCCAGCAATCAAGTCTATTTCAATCAGGGCATCTTTTGGTAATTTAGCCACTTCTATTGTGGATCTGGCTGGTTTGTTTTTTTGAAAAAATTGACTGTAAATTTCGTTAACAATTGGGAAATCAGACATGTTTTTGAGATAAATAGTGGTTTTGATAACTTTCTCCATTGAGGAATTAGCCTCTTCTATAATAGCAGTTAGATTTTTTAAGACTTGCTCAGTTTGCTTCTTAACGTCGCCTTT